>JAHEEJ010000340.1 GCA_024640705.1 Deltaproteobacteria bacterium | reverse complement strand
CCGCCGACGTCGCGCTCAAGCACCGCTGCCTGCCTCTCGCTGTGGTCGACGAGGGGCGTGGCAAGATGCTCCATCTCGCGATGCAGGACCCCCAGGACCTGGAAACGCTCGACACCGTGCGGTTTCATGTGGGTCACAATGTGAGTCCGGTCCTCACCGCACCGAGTGAGCTCGAGGAGGCGCTCCAGCGGCATTACGAATCCGGCCAAACCGACGAAGACGCCGCAGCTCGCCGGCCCGAGGTCCAGGAAGTGCCGGAGTTGCTGATGTTCGAGTTGAAGGCGCAGGCCGCCACGCCGCAATCCGAACTCGATTTCGAGTTTGGAACCGGACCGAGCGATGCATCCCTGATGTCCTCGCAGGCCGTTCTCAGCGCTCTCACTCAGTTGCTCACGGTGCTCATGCAGAAGGGCATCATCAGTCGGGAAGAGGTCGCCGAGCGATTTCGCGATTTCCTGCCCACCGACATCGCAGATCGCTAGCTCGGTGCGGCGACGACTCGGATGCGCGCGTCGTAGCGCTCTACTCGCTCGACCGTTTCGGGCAAGCCAGGCATTCCCTACTGAACGGTTTCGACTGCCGTCGTGGAGTCAGTTCGCGCGGTTTCTCATCCGCACGCCGCGGTGGCGGAAGACCAACTCTCCGTCGTCGACGGTGATCGCCCAGGGCAAGGAAAATTGGGTATCCGAGGTTTTGGTGGCGTTGTCGGTGTAGTAGGTGCGAGTGCCTCTCACGGTGACGAGTGCCAGGGCATTCTCCTGATCGACGCTGCGCGACTCCACCGCAGCGCTTCCGCGATCGAGTTGAACCGTCTGGGACATCTCGAGGATCCGGATCTTATTGAAACGATTTTGAAGGTTTACCAGTGCGGCATCTCGCATTTCTTCGACCATGGTTTCGATGTGTTTTCGTTGGACCTGCTCGAAAGTGTCGTTGGTGAAGGTCTCGGCGAGTTCGATCTGTTCGATCGTTCGTTCGATCAGGAGCGCCTCGATCTCCGGGGTGACTCCGGCGGCCAGGGGGTTTTCGGATGGACCTGAGCAACTGGCGAGCAGAGCGCACGCCAGAACGACGGCCGATCTTTCGATGCGATTCATGCCAGAACCCCAATGCCGCAGGCGAAGCGGCGGCCTCCAACCTGTGGCCGTCCGCGATCGAATCGACTCTAGGCTGCGGCCCGGCGCCCTGCAAGAACGCTCCGAACGGCCCGCTTCGAAATCACGAGAGGCGCTCTATTTCTTTGGAAACTCGAGGACGAGAAGTTGGTGCTCTGAGCTCGCGATGTGGAGGTCCTGTGGAACCACGTACCCGAACCGTTCGGTGAGCGTAATCGGCTCACCGCCGAGATTTTTGGAGCTGATCGCGAACCCCAGGTGTACTTTCGCGCCGTCGGGGAAATAACGGGCCTCTTCTCTTCCCGTCCAAGGGATGATGAAGGTGTGTGTGGTCGTTTCGCCGGGCGAAAGCTTCAGATCGCGCAGCATCGAATCGCGATGGAGGGTTGGCGACCAACTGCGTGGAGCGCTGAGGTCTTCTTTGCTCGAAACCAGGAAGCGCGCCTTCGAGATCGTTTCCGCTTCGTCTCCACCATTCGAGAATTTGACGGTTGCGACCAGCGACTCGCGGACGGGAGGATTTCTCGCTTCGTCGCGTTCGCTCGTCACCTCGAACCCGACGATCTCAGCACTCAGTTGGCGCTCTGCGGGTGCGAATTTCCAGAAGTAGATGGCCACACCCAGAGCCACTGCCGCGAGTGCGATCAGCGGCCCGAGTTTGATCGAAGCCTGGCTGCGATTTGCGCTGGTTCGCATCGTGCAACCCTTTCTCTGTGCGCGGGGCGGAAACGCGCTTGATTGCTCGTCGATCGGTTACGGCGCTCGTCCTGCATGCGGAACCTTACCAAAATGCGCTGGCGTTTTTACCTATAGTCCGCATTGGCTCTTGCGTTCCGCGATCCAGCCGCCAGACTCCGCTGGACTTGCTCGCTGCATTGGACAGGTAATCGAGGGGAAGCCCGGCTTGGTCGACGGCGCTATGACACCTCTGCAACGGCGGCAGAACCTCGTCGCCGTGATTGCTGCGATGGCGGTCACTGCGCTGATCTACGGCTTGAGCCTGCCATTGCTCTCGCTGGTGATGAACGCGCGCGGCATCGACAGCGTGTGGATCGGGTTGAGCGCCGCCGTGCAGTCCGTCGGCATCATCCTGGTGGCGCCGTATCTACCCAAACACATGAGTCGGCTGGGGCCCGCGATCTTGATGCTCGGCGCGATCCTGGTGTCGCTGGTGGCATTCCTGCTGCTGCCGCTGTTTACCAGCGTTGCGTCGTGGTTCGTGTTGCGCTTTGCGATTGGCGTTGCGGGCGGCGTGCTTTGGGTCTGCGGTGACGCCTGGGTCAACGCAGTGGCCAGCGAAAGAGTCCGCGGGCGGGTCGTCGCGATCTACGGAGTGGCCGTCGCTGGGGGGTTTTCGATCGGACCGCTGGTGCTCACCATCACGGGTACCGAAGGGGTCGCTCCGTTTCTGGCCTCCAGCGCGATCATGTTGCTCTCTGCGCTGCCGCTATTACCGGTCGTTCGGATTTCGCCGAGCCTGCAGGGAGAGCAGGCTGGAGGTTTGCTCCACTACTTTTCGCTCGCTCGGCTGCCCATGTTGATGGGGATGGTATACGCACTTTCCGAAGGCATCCTGCTCACCTTCCTCGCGCTCTACGGGATGGAAGAAGGGCTCAGCGAAACGCGCACCCTCTACCTGATCGCGATCATGGGCATCGGCGGAATGATCGGCCAATTGCCGATCGGTTGGCTCGCCGATCACATGAATCGGATGTTGCTCGCCAGCCTCGCCATTCTGGCGGTTGCGGTCGCTGCAATTGCGATCCCAGTCACGATCACGCTGCCGAACTGGAACCTGGTCGTTCTGGTCGTTCTGGGAGCGGCCATGACCGGGGTCTACACAATTGGGATGGTGATGATCGGCGAGCAATTCAAGGCGGCCGATCTCGCCGCCGCGAGCGCGCTTTACGGGCTCATGTTCGGAGCGGGCAGCATCCTCGGCCCCGTCGTCGGCGGGGTGGTGGTGCATACGCTTCCCGCGCACGGCGTGCCGCTTTCGATCGCGGTGATGTATGCGCTCTTTCTGCCCTTCCCCCTGATCGCCGTCTTTCGCAACCGCCGCCGCTAGCGATACACGCCGCGGTGCCATTCCGGCTGGTGCGGTGCTTTTGCGCACGCGCTGCACGCGAGTTGCGCCCTGGTGTTTGCGCGCGCGCAGAATTCGCAGATCTCCCTCAAGCCTGCTCCAGTTCTTGTCGATTATTGGGTCGAAAAGAACACAGTCATTTCCCGCAGTTTGAGCGGAAACGGAGCCCCCCATGCGAGCCCCCACGATTTTGATTCTGGCGCTGACTGCCCTGTTGGGAGTTGGATGCGCCCAGATGCCGCAGTTTCCCTCTGATTTCGTCGCCGGACTCAAGAATCCACCGCTCGAACTCGAAGCGCGCGGCCCCGGCAGCCTATTCGACAGCATCGAAGAGGCGGCCGTCGATGCCCTGACGTTCAGCTACCTGCAGGCTCAAGCGGCTGGAGAACTGGAGCGCATGCGCGCGGGCACGATCCGACGCTCGGGCGCGGGCTACACGTACGGCGAGATCCACGTCGCGAACCCCAGGATGCAGCGCCGGATCGAATACGTGATCAGCGGTCGGGACGTCGCGCGTTTCCACCTCTATCCGTCGCACGCGGATCGCGACGTCAACCGCGGCAGCGAGCGGTTGTCGGCCAGGGACTGGCGTTCGGTGAACGTGATCGATCCGCTCCATCGGCCGCTCTACGTTCTGCACCCGTCGCTCGCAATTCGCGCGTATCACGGCGCGGATGGCGAGGCCCTGGAGGTCGCGAATCTGCGCGGCCCCGCGCGGGACTGGAAGTGGCCGTCACTCTTCGCGACGCGCTGATCCGGATTCATCGCTGCTGAGGGCGTGGCGCAGCGCGGCGATGTGCTCGGGCCCCAGCCCG
>JAHEEJ010000057.1 GCA_024640705.1 Deltaproteobacteria bacterium | reverse complement strand
GGCGTGTTCCTGGCTGGCCGTGTTGGAAACAGTGCGGAAAGGATGCTGGAAACCGAAGCCTCTTCGGGCGAAGCCCTGCGGATGATGTGGAACGAAAATCCGTATGGGCCATCCGAAGCCGCACGGACGGCCATGACCCAAGCATTTCACGAGGCCAACCTGTATCCGGATGAGGTGATCGATGAAATGCGCTCCGTCATCGCGGAACAGGTTGGGCTGACCCGCGACCATATTGTTCTGGGATCTGGATCGACGGAAATCTTGCAGGTGGTGGCTCTAGCCGCCGGCACGCACGGCGCTGAAGTCATTTCGGCGGACCCGACATTCCAGGTGCTCAACCACTATGCTGAAAACATTGGCGGGACCGTGCACCGGGTGCCGGTCGATGGCGCGCTGCGCCTCGATCTCGAGGCGATGGGCGCGAAAGTCAATCAGCATACGAAGCTCGTTTACGTATGCAATCCAAACAACCCGACTGGCACGATCGTCCCGGACGCAGAACTACGGCCCTTCTGTGAAAAAATGTCTCAGCGCGCGCTGGTTGTCGTCGACGAGGCCTATCATGAATATGTTGAACATCCGGGTTACCGCTCGCTGGTCAACCTGGTTCGGGATGGTCGCAATGTCATCGTCACGCGTACCGCTTCAAAGATCCACGGGCTTGCGGGATTGCGAGTTGGTTTCGGGATCGCCCAGCCCGAACTGGTGAGTCAGCTGCGAAAGCGGCTCACAGGTACGATGAACATCATGGGGCTTCGTGCGGCCATTGCGAGCTATCGCGACGCGGGATTTCAGTCGTATTGCTTCAACCAGAACAAACAATCGAAATCGGTGGTCTACGAAACCCTTCGGGAACTGAATTGCCGCTACGTCGAGTCCGAGACGAATTTCATCTTCTTCGAGACCGGTATGGATATCGAGCAGGTCCAGAAGGACATGGCAGCTCAGGGTATTCGAGTCGGTCGTCCGTTTCCGCCTTATCTCCAATGGTGCCGATTGAGCATGGCCAAACCGGCCGAAATGCTAAGATTTTCTGAAGCGCTGAAGAGAATCCTGACCTGACGACATCGCACTGACAGGGAGCGCAGCGTCACAAACGAGCGACACGATGGCGAAGCGAAGAATTCGCACGATCGACTTGACGGCGATTGCGATCGCATTCGCGTTCGCTTCGCTATTGGTCGCCCCCGATCCCGCAAACGCGACGCTCGCGCTGTTTCGGGCGAAGCGAACCTGGTGGCTCAGCTTCGGTACATGGACCGACCAACACGTCATCCCGCCTGCGGGGACGGGCATGGATCCATACGAGCCGCCCGCGGTATTGAACGTCAGCAGCGGAGCCGCTCCCCGAGCGTTCACGGCGCCGAAGTCGTTCATCAAGAACACCGACTATTTCGTATATAATTATGGCTGCCACCCGGGTTACCCGTGTAGTCGCGCGTGGTACTCGTACTGGAACGCCAAGGGAAGCTTTCGAGCCGATAACCCGAACGCGCCGACGACGACCACGACGCTTCGATTTGCCACCACGATGTCGAATCCCGACAATCCACCGACCGCGATGGGCAACCCGGTCACCCCGACCACCACGTGGGATGGCCGCTACGACCACAGCCGCGGTGGATCGATCATGATTTGGCCGGGGAGCCGTCGATTTGGCGGTACGATGCGCTTCTTCGATGGCCCGAACAGCCAATACTATCGGCTGATCACGACCTATTCCTTCTCGACGCTCACCATCCCGGCCAAGCCTCTCTCGCAGCAGCTTGGGACCGGTGTCGAGTTCACGATCGGCGAGGTTACAGAGCCGTATGTAGGATTCAGGTACCGGTTGACGAAGCCGTACCACAACAACCGTTTGATCATCGGAACGACCACGATGGGTGGGGCGGAATACTACGTCCGAGAGAACCACTATCTGAATACGCGCGCCCCGTACACGACGGGCATGGTGCAGATCTGGGAGCCGAACGGAAACACCAACACGATCCAGACGGCCACGGGCTACGACAACCGGACGCCCGAGGGGCTCAACGGAACCATTTCGCTGGTCCACCCGCGTTTGGTTCACGTCTACACGGTGTTCCCGGCGAGCAGCGGAAAGGCGATCGAGATGTCGTGGTCAATGGCCCGCACGAGGAAGATCGACTTTCGATTCCTCCCAGAACCTGCGGGAATCGCGCTGCTGGTTTCGGGATTGGCCATGCTGGCGGGCGTATACCGCCTGCGGAGGCGGTGATTAGAGCCAGTAAAGGAGGCTTTCTCCGCGCTTCAGCGGTTCTCGGACATTGCTGAAAATCCAATTTGCTCTTTCGAAGCGCTCGATCAGCCGCCGATCGGCAGAAAACTGTAGGTCTGCTCGAATTCCAGCATCTGCTTGGGGAAGTCGTCCGGGTACTCGATTTCTACGTCGATGATCTCGCCATCCTCTTCGACGGGTACCAGTTTCGGCTGCATGAAGCCCGAGTAGGACGCGATATCGAGCGGTTCGACGCGCGCCAGGACTTCCCGATGAATTGCCGGGTCGATTCGCACACCGTAGGTTTCGACGAGCGCCTGGCCGGCCGCATAATCTCCCTCGGATTTGATCCGCTGAATCTCGCGCAGCAACTCGCCAAACAAGCCTCGCAGGGCGTCGTAATCGCGTATGACGAAATAGGTCTTGCCGTCCTCGACAACCTTCTCGATCACTTGATCCGCGCGGCCTTTCTCATACGCCCAGGCGGCGATGAGCTGGCGATTGCGCATGTGTGCCTCTTCGATCTCGTCGCCGGGCTTGATGCGTCGCAGCTGCACCAGAAGGCCGTTGCGAACATTGTCGTCATAGGCGGTCTTGGCCACATCGAGCGACGGCATCAGGCCGAGCTCGATCAGTTTTGGATCCAACATGAAGTAAAGCGAAACGAGATCCGCGCGCGCCTCTTCGAGCGTCGACGCGTAGCTCTTGAGGGTTTCCTTTGGCGTACCGACACCCGGGTTGATCTGGCCGGACGCGTGGCCGATCACTTCGTGCATGTCGACGTCGAGCAGCAACGCGAGCGTGCCGTATTGGTCTTTGCGCGCCTTCCCCTCATCGGTATAGATGAACTCGTCGCTCAGGCCACTGGCAGCCGACGCGATTTCGAGTGACTCCACGATGTTTCCGAGCGTGACGGACTTCGAGCCGTGCTCTTTGCGAATCCAATTGGCGTTCGGCAGGTTGATGCCGATCGGCGATGACGGTGCCGCATCGCCGCCCGCCATCACGACGGTAATCACCTTGGCGGAGATGCCGACGACGTTCTTCTTCTTGTGCTCGTCCATGATTGGCGAGTGGTCCTCGAACCATTGCGCCTGCCCGCCGATCGTCGAGATTCGCTGCGTTGCCACCAGGTCGCGAATCGACACCAGCGACTCCCAGGAGCCTCGATATCCGAGGGGATCGCCGTAGACCTCGGTAAAACCATTGATGGTGTCGATTCGCGAATCGGTATCCGCAACCCAGGCGATGTTGTAGTCGTCGTAGTCCTTCAGGTCGCCGCTCCGGTAGAACTCGACCAGCTTGTCGATCCAGGCCCTCTGCAGCTCGTCTTCGGCAACCGCGGACGCCTGCTCCAGCCAGAAGACGATCCGTTCGATCGCCGGGCCATACATGCCGCCGATCTTCCAGGTCTTCTCGACGATTTCGCCATCGACTTTGACGAGCTGTGAATTCAGACCCCACGAAACCGGCCGTTGCGGATCGGCATCGATCTTCGCGGCGTAGAACGAGGCGACCTCGGCTGCGGTCACGCCCTGGTAATAATTCGTCGCGGAATCGACGACCTGGTCGCCAGCTGGATCGAGACTGACCCGCTTGGCGGCCGTATCCGGGTCGAAGATGGGCGCTTCCAGAAGTGCCAGCAGTTCTTCGACGGATTGGCCATCGGCGAGCGGCAGCGCCGACGCATCACTCTGATGGACCATTGCGGAAAATTCGTCCGGCGTGAAATCCGGCAACATCTTGTCCATCGAGTAGTGATGATGGATGCCGTTGGCAAACCAGACGCGCTTCGCGTACTCGAGCAGCCTGGTGAAGTCTCCGCCATTGCGATCACCGCGGTAGGTTCCAACGACCGCAGCCAGAACCTTGCGGATGCGCAGATTGTGCTGGTAGTTCTGGTCGTAAATGATGTCCCAGCCAGACAGCGCCGCCTGCGACAGGTAGTAGGCGAGCTTCTTCTGGTTCAACGGCAGTTCAGCGAAACCCGGCGCCTGGTAACGCAGGACCTGGACGTCGGCGAAACGATCGGCCTGGATCTCGAATTCGGGGGCTACAGCATGCTTCTGGCTGCAAGCGACCAACGACAGTAGCGTCGCGACGAGTATGGATTTCTGCATGAAGTTCCCTTCCATCGCCTATCCTCTGGGGAATGCTGATCGCCGGAACGTCTGCTCGGTCGTGTTCTAGCGGCGGCGTTTATGAGCATAGAAAAATCAAACTGCAGGTTCGCCAGTGTTCGGTAGATAGCGATTCCCCCAAATAGAGCAAAAGAGGGGATTCGGCTCCACACTGGCGATCGGGAGGCTCTCCGTGAAGTATTTCGCACTCACCCTTTTGCTGACGCTTGCCGCGGCGACTCCGGCCGCGCAGGCGCCCGAGTATTCCATCCAGGCGATACGCTACGCGGATTCCCCGGGCGACGCCGTCGCGGACATGGTGATGGGCGCGCCCAAGGACGAAAAGATCGATTCCATCTACGCATTTTGGCTGATCCGCGGGGGCGGCCGGATTATTCTGCTCGACTGCGGGTTTCACCGCGCTCGCTGGTTCCAGGAATGGACCGTAAATGACTACCTGCGGCCGGATGAAGCCGTGCGGCTTGCCGGAGTAAAGCCCGAAGAGGTCACCGACCTGGTCATCAGCCACGCGCATTGGGACCACATGGGAGGGATCGACCTCTTCCCGAAGGCCACCGTCTGGATCCAGAAGGCAGAGTTTTACTACTACACCGGCGAAGCCTGGCAGCCCGGCGGCGATCACGACGGGATCGATCCGGATGACATCAGGGAGCTCGTCCGGATCAACACCGAAGGTCGTCTACGGCTGGTGGACGGCGATGACCAGGAAATCTTTCCCGGCATCCGGGCCTATACCGGCGCTCGCCACACCTACGCTTCGCAATATCTGCGAGTCGAGGGCAATCCCGCCTTCGTTCTCGCCTCGGACAATGTCTATCTCTACCGCAACCTGACCGCGCACAGCGCCAGCGCAACCTTCAGCGAAGCCGATCACGCCGCAAACGTGGCGGCTCAGGGACGCATGATCGAACTGGCCGGATCACCCGATCGCATCGTACCCGGCCACGACGCCCTGCAATTTCAACGCTTCCCGACTGACGGGCGCATCGCGCGCATCCGCTAACACGCGGCGCAGCGCGCACCCAATCGAAGGCGGGCTTTCGGATGAGCCCCGAAACACGCCGTTCGGAGCGCGCTGTCGTTGCTGAGCGTCACGGCGACCTGAGCTGAAATCACTCGCGCCGATCGCCTCGCTTGGCTGGATACCGGTTTCGATCTGGAGCCGACATTTCAGGCTGCGCCAAGTGCGGCGGGCGGATAAGACCGTACCATGTACGGATCCGTTGGCTGGACGAGGATCTGCAGGATGTTCGCGCTGAATCAGATCTTGGGCACACGGGCCCGGCAGGCGACTGCCAGAGCGGCCATTGCGGGCGCGTGCCTCTTGGCAGCCGTGGCGGCCGGTTGTCGCGAGGAAAACTCCGCAGCGCCCGCAGCGCTGCCGGCAGCCGAGTCCGGCGTCGTTTTCAGCGAGGTCACGGACCAGGCCGGCATTCCCTTCCGCTACACGTTCGGCGACTTCGCGTACGACAACATCCTGGAATCCAGCGGCTCGGGCGTCGCATTCCTCGATTACGACAACGACGGCAACCAGGACCTGCTGTTCCTCAACGGCCGCTACCTCGAGGACATCAGCGACCCGAAGGGGCGCGTGTTCCGCGACGCGACCAACGCGCTGTACCGCAACAACGGCGACGGGACGTTCAGCGACGTCACCGATGACGCGGGTCTGGGCGGAGGCCCCTGGTGGTCGATGGCGGCCGGGTGCGCGGATTACGACGGCGATGGGTTCGTCGACGTTCTCGTCGCCAATTACGGGCCCAACCGTTTCTTTCACAACAATGGGGACGGCACGTTTGCGGACCGCACGGACGAAATGGGACTGGCGGGTCCGGAGACGCTCAACGGCTGGGTCAAGTGGTCGGTGGCGGTGGCGCCCTTCGATGCGGATGCCGACGGCGATCTGGACATTCTCGTGGGCAATTTCCTGGCCTTCGACCCGTATCACCTGTCGCCCGGCTCACCGCAGCGCATGCCGGCGCCGGCGGAATACCCCGGCCAGCCGTCGAACTACTACCGCCGCCGCGCCGACGGAAGCTACGAAGAGGCCGCGGCGGAGGTCGGATTGCACTTCCCCCAGAACAAGGTCATGGGCCTGACCGTGTTCGACGCCGACGACGATGGCGACCTCGACATCTTCCAGGCCAATGACCATCACGGCAATTACCTGCTGCGAAATCGAGGCGACGGCACGTTCGAGGAAGTGGGGGCGAAAGCAGGCGTGGCGGTGAATCTCGACGGTGCGGAAACGGGATCGATGCACGGATCCCTGGGTGACGTCGACGGAGACGGGCGCATCGACATCCTCGTGACCGACCTGCGCTACGGCAGCTTGTACCGCAATCTCGGCAATGGCCGATTCACGGACATCATCCTGAGCAGCGGCGCGGTCGTCGGACTGCGCGGCGCCGAGGCGTGGGGCGCCGGCCTCTACGATTTCGACAACGACGGCGACGTCGATCTGTTTTCCGCCAACGGCGCCGCCGAGACGCTGGTCGAGAAACCGCCCACGCTCATGCTCAACGATGGGACGGGCCGGTTCGTTCGCGTGGCTGGCGAGGCGGGGCCCTACTTCGCCGGCAAGCGATCGGGGCGCGGTGCCGCGTTTGGCGATTACGACAACGATGGCGACATCGACATCGTCGTCAATCACGTCGATTTGACAGCCAGGGCGACGCTGCTGCGCAACGACACGGCCAACGGCCATCACTGGTTCGGCGTGCGGCTCGCGCCGACGCGCGGGGCGCCCGAGCCGATCGGCGCGCTGGTCCGGCTGACCGCCGGCGGGCGCACGCAGGTGCGCGTCTATCAGCCGACGCAGTCCTACCTGTCGCAAAATGATCCACGCCTGCACTTCGGTCTCGGGCGTGACACGCAGGTCGAAACCCTCGAGATCCAGTGGCCGGGCCGCGCCGTCCAGAAACTGACCGACCTGCCCGCCGACCAGTATCACACGGTGATCGAACCGTGACTGCCCTCGTGAGGTGCGTATGAACGGCTACCTGCAATTTACGGCGCGGATCGTTGCCGTGTTCTTCATGCTCGTCGCAGGCAACACCGCTGCGGCATCGGAGACGGCGCCCACGCTCGAGGACAAAGTCGACGATTTCGTGCGCACCGAAATGCAGCAGCAGCAGATACCCGGTGTCGCGATCGGCATCTTTCAACGCGGCGAAGTCCTCCTGGCCAAGGGCTACGGCTACGCGAATCTCGAACACCGCGTTCCGGTGACTCCCGAGACGGTTTTTCAGTCCGCCTCGATCGGCAAGCAGTTCACGGCGGTGGCGGTGATGCTTCAGGTGGACGACGGCAAGCTCTCACTGGACGACTCGATCCGAAAATACTTCCCGGATGCTCCGGCGAGTTGGCAACCGATTGCGATTCGCCACCTGCTGACCCACACCTCCGGCATCGCCGACTATTTCGAAGCGATGGGGACGAATGGCATCGAGGCATTCGACCTCCGGCGCGATTACGACCCGGACGAGTTGCGGCAGATCTTCTACCAGCTTCCGCTCGATTTCGAAGCCGGATCCGATTGGCATTACAGCAATACGGGATACGCCCTGCTCGGCTTTCTCGTGCGTCGGGTATCGGGACGGTTCTACGGCGATGAATTGCAGGAGCGGGTATTCAAGCCGCTCGGGATGCGCACCGCACGGGGCATCAGCGAAGCCGACATCGTCCCCAACCGCGCGGCCGGCTATCAACTCGTCGACGGCGAAATCAAGAACCAGGAGTGGTATGCACCGATGGTGAATACCACCGCCGATGGCTCGCTCTACCTGTCGCTACACGACTATCTGGCCTGGGATCGGGGATTGCGAAAACGGGCCATTTTGTCTGCCAAGAGTTGGGATGAAATCTACACCCCGGTAAAGTTGAGCGGCGACCGCGAGTATCCCTACGGCTTCGGCTGGAACATCGGCCAATCGCAAGGGATGCCCTGGTACCACCACAGCGGCAGCTCGCAAGGCTTTCATCTGTACATTTCGCGTTACCTCGCAGGCGATCTCACGATCGTCGTGCTCACCAACCTCTACGAGGACGAACCCCGGCGAATCGTCGATGGAATCGCCGAAATCATGGATCCGCAGATCGCAAAGGTGCTGCCCCCTGAAGCCGACGAAAACTGACGGCTGCCAACGACACCGGCCCACGTCTCTGCTCGTCAGCGCCCTACCCTCGGCATGCTGATCCGCCCTTTCGCGATTCGCTAGGCTTGGGATCCATTCGAATCCGGTGCCCCACCCACGATGATTGGGGCCGGTGAGCAAGGGGGTCAGACCGTGGATCAAGACAACGGCGGCGGTGCCACTCGACGCAAGTTCATGCAGCTCCTCGGGATGCTCGGGATCGGTGGACAGTTTCTGCTCCGACCCCGGGATTTGATTGCGGCCGTCAACGAAGCAGCGGGCTCGCTCGGTCCCGACCCGTCGTGGCCGCAGATGAAGTATCGCACGCTCGGGCGCACCGGCTACCGCGCCAGTCGCCTGATTTTCGGTTGCGGCTCGGCGCTCCGAAAGGGGCGCGCCGACGAGCTACTAAACACCGCCTTTTCCGCCGGCATCAACGTCTTCGACGTGGGAACCCGCCGCTACTACCCCGACTCCGAACGCAACCTCGCACCGTTTCTGAAGCAGACCCGCGACAAGATCTTCCTGATCTCGAAGGGCATCCTCGAACTCGACGAAAAGCCCGACGAAGTGCTTTCGCTGCAACAACAAAAGGCCGCGGCCGCGACGTGGCTCGAGATGTTGGACGAGAGCCTCACTGACCTAGGCGTCGACCACGTCGACGCGTATTACATGATGGCCACGAACAACCCGACCCTCGTCACCAGTGAGGAGATGTACCGGGCGTTCCAGACCGCGAAGGCTGCGGGGAAGGTCCGTTTCTTCGGATTCAGCTCGCACCTGAACGCACAGAATGTGCTCGACGCCGCGATCGGCACGGGGTGGTACGACCTGGCGATGCTCGCCGTCACGCCGGCGGGATGGTACGACTGGAAGAACGGGGGCGTGCTCGAGCAGACGCCCGATCTGGTCGCCCTTCAACCGCTACTGGCGCGAGCACGCGAGGCCGGCATCGGACTGATCGGGATGAAGGCGGGCCGCGTCCTGGCCAGCCGCGAGTGGTACGGCAAGGGAAACTCGAAAGCGTTCAACAGCTTCTACGACGAGAAGTTCCTGAAGTCAGGCCTCAGTGACTTTCAGCGAAGCTACGCCTACGTGCTGGAGCACGGACTCGACGCGGTCAACGCAGACATGCAGAGCGAAGCACATCTCAAAGAGAACTTCGTCGCCGCAGCCACATCCCAGCAATATTTCGCTTGATGGCTCGTTGCTGCACAGACGAGCCTGCCGTCCACTCAGAGTCCGAGTTCCCGGGCGGGAGGATTCGCCCCAGCGATCGACCTCACCCGCGCTTTTTCCGCTTCGGCTGGCCCTGCTCCAACAAGCCGCTCACCACCACCTCCAGGCCCTTGAGAAGCTCGGGCGAACCCTCCCTCACCAGCGCGGTGAATCGCCGCATCAAACGGATTTGACGCGGCGAGTAACGCTCTGTGCGGCTGCGCGAACCAAATCCCCATTTGGGGTCGATCAGGTCGATCAGGCAGGTGCCCTTCGCACTCACCGGGCAGCCCCCGTTCTTGGTCTCGGATGGCGTCGGTCTGAGCAGCTCGCTCAACGGAAGCCTCAGCGCCGTTGCAATCTTCTGCGCGGTCGGCACCGTGGGGAAGATCTTCCCATTTTCGATTCGAGAGAGATACGAAGCGGCCAGGCCCGCTCGCTCTGCGACGACGGTCTGAGAAAGCCCCAGCTGACTTCGATGCGCAGCAATGCGCTGGCCGAGATCCGGTTTTTCTGACTTACGCGCCAAGAGCGGCTCTCCTGATTGATAGATATGTAATACCAAACAATATCAGAAGAATTGACTCACCAAAAGAACGGACAGGGCCCGAGGCCTCAGGCCGCTCAGTCGCCGAAGTCGCTCCAGTCTCCATAGACCGGCTTTCCGCCCAGGAGCGTCATCAGAACCTTCGCTTCAGAGATCTGGTTCGCGTCGATCGCGAAGAGATTTCGGTCGAGCACCACCAGGTCGGCGAGCTTGCCGACCTCGATCGAGCCGGTGCGGTCTTCCTGGAAGTTGACGTAGGCCGAGTTGATCGTGAAGGCGGCGATGGCGTCGCGGAGGTCGATGCGCTCATCGGGAAGGAACGTCGCTGCGTCCGACTTCTTCCAGTCGGCCCGCCGCACCGCGACCTCCATCTCCTCGAGTGGGTTGGCGGACGAAACCGACCAGTCGCTCCCAAACGCAACCACGGCGCCAGAACGCAGCACGCTGCCGATCGGGTAGATCCAGCGGTGCGTCTCGGGCGGCAGAAGCGGCAGCGTCAGTTCGTTGATGTAGCTGTCGGCCAGCGCCCAGAGGGGTTGGAAATTGGCCACCGCCCCCAACTCGCGAAAGCGCGGAATGTCGTCGGGGTGGAACAGTTCGATGTGCGAAAGGTGGTGGCGGCTGTCGCGAGCGCCGTTGGCTGTGCGCGCCGCTTCCAGGGCGTCGAAGACCTGGCGGATGGCCGCGTCACCAATGGCGTGAAAGTGGAGTTGGAATCCCTCTTTGTCGACCTGGGTCACGATCCGTTTGAGCGCCTCCGGCTCCACGAGCGCCATCCCGGTGTCGTTCTCCGTGCCGACGTAAGGCTCGAGCACCGCCGCCGTCTTCGCCTCGATCACGCCATCCTGGTAGATCTTCACCGTGTGGGCGCGCACGCGCCCCTGGGTGTACTCGCGGCGAGCGCGCACGAGGTCCTGAATCTGCTCGTCACCTTTTTCTGGATCCCAGGAGAGTGAGATCACCGTGCGCGCCGTCAGCCCACCGGCGCGATCGACATCGCGGTAGGCGTCGAGCATGTTGAAGCCCTGCGCGTCGCCCAGCGGGGCGGACGCCTCCAGCACCGAAGTGATTCCGAACGAGTTGAGCTGCTGGATCGCGAGCTTCAATCCTTCCCGCGCCTGCTCGGGCGTGGTGCGCGGGACGAGCTTCCCCACGAGTTCGATCGCCGACTCTTGCAGCGAACCGATCGGCTCTCCGTCGGCGTCGCGGTCGATCCGGCCACGCGGCGGGTCCGCCGTTTCGCGGGTGATGCCCGCGATCTCGAGCGCCTTGCTGTTGACCCAGGCGGTGTGTCCGTCTTTCGAGGACAGAAACACCGGTCGATTCGAGACCACGGCGTCGAGCGCGCGCCGATTCGGAATTCCACCCGGGAAGACCGCCATGTCCCAACCGGCACCGTAAACCCACTGCTCTTCGGGATGGCTCGCGGCACATTGAGCGACCGCTCGGACATAGGCCTCTTGCGTCGTGAGGTCGTACAGCATGCAGTGCAGCTGCTCGATGCCCGCCCACAGCGGATGCAGGTGCGCGTCCTGGAAACCCGGCAGGACCATCTTCCCGGCGAGGTTCACGACTCGCGTCCGCGGCCCCACGTAGCGCGCCGCCCCCTTGCTCCCGCCGACATAGACGATCTCTTCACCGCGAACGGCGACCGCCTCCGCCCAGGTTCGCACCGCGTCCACCGTATAGACCGCGGCGCCCTCGAGCACGAAGTCGGCCTCGATCTTCGGTGCCACGGTGGATGGCTTCGCGGGATCCGCGGCCTGGACGGATAGAGGTGCAGCAGAAAAAGCCAGGACGACCAGGATCACTGCGGCCAGGAATCTGCTCGACGGGCGGATGCACACGATACGTTCCTCCGGTTGAAGACTGGCGGGTCAATCCAGCGACCCCAGAATGGAACCCAGATCCTATGCGATTTCTCGCCGATTCGGGATGAGCCCGATTCCAGCACCGAATTGGCCTGCAGACACGCCCCCTCCCGGCCGATGAGGCGAAGAGCGGTCGACCCCCTGGACGGCCGCAGGAGCAGTGGTGCAAAAATCCGTCTTCGTTGAAATCGTTCGGCTTTTGATCGTCCTGCTGTTCACCGCAGGCGGCTACGAGGTCGCAGCCCAATACGATTTCGCCCTGCTCGGCGTTACTTTCGGCGCGGCGATCGGCTACGTGTGCGGCGGCATTCTCGGGCGTTTCTTGCGCAAGCTGCTCGGAGTCGTCGAGGCGCAGACGACACGCCTCTCCGCGGGCGAAACCCTCGCGGGCTCGGTCGGGGCGCTCGTGACGGGCCTGCTCGGCGCGCTGGTCGGGGTCACGGCCGTCGGTCTACTCCCCGACCCTTGGGGCTGGCCTGTCTTCGGACTGATCGTCTGGGTGAGCGTCCACCTCGGGTTCCGGATCGCTCAGAAGAAGAGTGCGGAGATGCTCTCGATGGCGGGCCTGTCCGAGCGATCTCTCAACAATCTCGCCGCCAGCCCGACTCGCGACGCCGTCCTGATCGACACCAGCGTTTTGATCGACGGCCGGCTGCTCCGGCTCGCCCAGACCGGATTTCTGCACCGCAACCTGCTCGTGCCCTGCTTCGTGCTCGACGAGCTGCAGAGCCTCGCAGACTCACGCGATCCGAAGGTGCGCAGGAAGGGGCGAATCGGTCTCGAGTCTCTCGAAGCCATTCAGCGCGACACCCGTTTGTGCGTTCACGTATCCGAAGAGGAGATTCCGGAGATCGAGGCGGTCGATGCCAAACTCATCGCCCTGGCGACGCGTCTTTGCGTGAACCTACTGACGAACGACGAGGCCCTGAGCCGGGTTGCCGAGATTCGCGGCGTTCACTGCATGAGCCTCGACCGACTCGCCAAGAGCCTCAGCGCCGTGCGCACGCCCGGAGAAATCGTTCACGTCACGGTCCTCAAAGAGGGCCAGGACAAGAGCGAAGGGGTCGGGTTCCTGGAAGACGGCTCGATGGTGGTGGTCTCCGACGCTGGAGAGATGTTGGGCGAGACCCTGGAGGCTCGCATCACGGGCTCCGCGACCACCGCTCGCGGGCGCATCTTCTTCGCATCCCTGACGAACCCCTGACCGCTGGGCTCAATCCCCAAATTTCGCGACGTAGGCGCGCAGCGCATCGACTTCGAGGAAGGTGACGTCGACCTGGCCGAAGCGGATGTTGTCGCCCGACGCGAGATTTGTCGGAGGGCCAGCCTCCCTGGTCGATACCGATGCTCCGTTGACGGTCGTCCCATTCGTGGAGCCAGCGTCGTACAGCTGAAAACCACCGGCCGGATTGCGCTTGAAGAACGCATGAAAGCGCGACACGCTGATATCCGAAATCGTCACGTCGTTCTTGGAAGTGCGTCCGATCGTGACCAGGTGCGTGAGAGAATTCTTCGCTGCTCGAATCGGCAGGACCCGAACCGACACACCTGCGGTTCGCTCCCCGACTTCTTCATCCAGATCCAGCAAAAGCACTTCTGTCGAGGTGGCGCTTTTCGATTGCCTGAAGCCCGTAGAACTGAGCAGCAGAAACGCGTTGCCGTGCTGCCTCTCGAAATCTTCGGCTGAAAGCTGCGCGGCGTCCGAGCGGAGATCCTCGATCCGGAGCTCGGATGTCGCCTTCTTTGCAGTCGGTTCAGGCTTCATCTCCATCGCGTCTCCTCCGGTTCCACTCGATGGGTCGGCAGCCATGCCGCGCCCCTTGAGGGGGTGGAGCCCGCCCCACAGTCCCACAGCCTCTGGGACCTCTCGAAGGCGTTTCACGGCCCGATGCGGCGATCGGAGCGCCCCTCCCGGCGACGCGCAATCAGCCGGAATATCGATCACGGATTCGCAACTGATCCAACACAAAGCGCGCCACCGGCAACCTCCAGACTGCAGCAGATAGGCAACTGTGCCGATCCGCGCGCCCGATATTGTGCAACTTCAATCGATTCATCTACACCCCGGACTGTAGATCTGCACATTTCCGCACCCTGACACAATAATTCCCGCCCAAAAGACCTCAGCCGCGCGTTCACGCCGCTCGACGAGCGACACGGCCCAGACAGGCACAACACTTGCAGCATTCAGCTGCGCATTGCGGAGCCATCGAGGAGGCATCGAAGATGCGTCAGACCATGATACGAAGCGTCCACCTGGCGCTTGCGATCGCCACCTCGCTTTGCCTGCTCGCCGCGCCGTCGCTGGCGGATGATCGGCCATGGGAGCAAGAGCGCTGGAACGCGATCTACGCTGGATCCGCTTCAACCGAACGCGACCCGTCTTCGGACCAGCGATGGTTGGAGATCCAACCTCGCAGCGACGATCGACACGAATCCGAGTATCGCCGCGGCCTGAGTTTGGGTCTCGAAGAGAACTTCGTCTTCAGCATCCAGAGCCCACCGGTTGGGGAATGGGCGCCAGGCCTCGCGTTCGAAATACACTTCTAGGTCCGCCGGCGGATTCCGTTCGCTATCTTTCGAGGCGGTCGCGATGAATCCGATC
>JAHEEJ010000339.1:2597-4019 GCA_024640705.1 Deltaproteobacteria bacterium | reverse complement strand
GCATCGGTAATGTCGGTGCCGCTCGGTGCGATGAATTCATCCTCCATGACGCGCGTCTTGCCCGCCACGTCGGCCAGCGACAACAACTGGTAGTCGACCGAATAGAAGCCCGTGCGCTTGATGGCGACCGAGCCGTCGCGATCGCCCCACATCGCGAACTGAACCGCCTTTTCGCCCACTTCACGGGCTTCGCGCTGATCGACGTCGGAGACGCATCCCATGAACGAGCGCTGGAGATAACCGAAGGTGTCGCCGCGCACGCGCTTGATCCCGAGCCTGCGCTTGACTTCTTCGCACAGCAGATCGGCCAGCGCGCCAGTGCCGGAGAGTTGCAGGTTGCCGTGGTCGTCGCGCTCGAGGTCCTCGCTGAGCTTGGCGATGATCGGCGTGCCGCGCTCATCGTGAACGCCCTCGGAAACCGCAATCACGCAGCGGCCGAAGCGCTCGTAGGTGGACTTCACGTCGGCGAGGAATTTGTCGACGTCGAATACGCGCTCCGGCAGGTAGATCAGGTGCGGCCCGTCGTCCGGAAACTTCTTGCCGAGCGCGGCGGCGGCGGTCAGGAAGCCCGCGTGCCTTCCCATGACGACGCCGATGTAAACCCCGGGCAGCGCGGCATTGTCCAGGTTCGCGCCCATGAAGGCCTGCGCGACGAATCGTGCCGCCGAGGGGTACCCCGGGGTGTGGTCGCACCCCTCGAGGTCGTTGTCGATGGTCTTGGGAATGTGTATGCAACGCAGCGGGTAGCCGCTGGCACGCGCCTCTTCGTTGACGATGCGCACGGTATCGGCCGAATCGTTGCCGCCGATGTAGAAGAAGTAGCTGATGCCGTGGGCGCGCAGGACGTCGAAGATCTCGTGACAGTACTTCAGGTCCGGTTTGTCGCGCGTCGACCCGAGCGCGGAGGACGGCGTACTGGCGACCATTTCGATGTTGTGGCTGGTTTCCTGCGTCAGATCGAGAAATTCTTCGTTGACGATGCCACGCACGCCGTAGTGCGCACCGTAGACCAACTCGACTTCGCGGAATTTGCGCGCTTCCAGAACGACACCGGCCATGGACTGATTGATGACGGCCGTGGGGCCGCCGCCCTGAGCGACGAGTACTTTTCCGGCTGGCATGACGTGTGTCTCCTTGGTCGGTGCGTTGAGGGGCGCGGAGTACGGGCCGACGTTGCGTGGTATCGGTTGAACACTCTTCTCGAGGTCGACTTGCCAGGTAGCTGACTTCGCGATTACGACATCTTAGTGCACCGTGTGTTCGTCCCGGTTGCATTCCTTCGTGGGGGCTGGCGATGTCCTGCGCCGTGTCGCAGGCCACTGATTTCCAGGCGAACCAGGAACAAAAAAGCCGCCCAGTCGGACGGCTTCAGAACTTCTTGGACGCTCGGGTGGCGGAGAGAGGGGGATTCGAACCCCCGAA
>JAHEEJ010000339.1:0-2587 GCA_024640705.1 Deltaproteobacteria bacterium | reverse complement strand
CGACTGGGGATTCTCGTACTCGTCGACAGCGTGACGGACCTGTCCGATCTGAGCGACGTGGACGTTGAGCTGCTTCGAGCGCTCGGTTTCCTTTGCCCGCAGACAGAATCAGTATCTCCTTATTGCGGACGCTCTCCGCCGCTGTCGACGCAAAGCAGGCCCTGCGGGATTCCGTCCGCTTGCGCATTGCGGGCCTAGTTCGGGCGCTATGCCCAGACGTCCAGACGCGTGTGCGGGCGCATTGAGGAGCTCGTCGGGATTTGACCCTTACCCCAGAATTAGGCTGTCATCACAGGTCTAGAGCTTGCCCATCCAGGCCGCGTGGAATCCGCGTATCCGTCAACAGGTCAGCTGGACGCGCGAGCCCGGATCGCGTTGGCGCGTGCAGCGTACTCGATCCTGTCACCCGCGACGGCAGGTAGTTCAGCGCGGACCGCGTCCATCAGTCTCGCACGCTCGGAAGGCGACATCGCGGCGATCGTCTTCGAGGTGGGGACGTAGGCCGGGGTCTGAGCCTTCCAGAAATCCTCGAAGTCGGAATAAGCGAGCGTCACCTCGATCGCTCGGACCTCGATCTCTCGAAGCCCCGTTCGCTCGAAAAGGGAACCCAGTGCATCGACGGTCGAATCCTGTGTGCCCGGCAGCAGGGGAACGTCGACGCCGAGACGACGCATGGCGCGACGCACGGGGCCGCTTGGCGAGCGCTCGGCCGCAAAGTCCCAGACGTAGGCGGCGACAATTCCGCTGGCGCGAACGACGCGGCCCATCTCACGGAGCGCGCGCGGACGATCCGGGAGAAAGTTGACTACCAAGGCGGACGCGACTACCTCGAACATGCCATCGGGAAAGGGCAATGCCTGGCCGTCCACCACCCTGAAATCCACCTGCCGGGTCGCGAGCCGCTCGCGGGCGCTCGCCAACTGCGCTTCAGAATGATCTACGGCGCAAACCGACGCTGGCGCGCAGCGATCGAGTACGCACTCCGTAAAGGCGCCCGTGCCGCAGCCGACCTCCAGCCAGCGGGCGTGCGCGGGCGGAGCGACCCAATCAATGAAGATCGGTGCGACCGCCCGGCTCCAGCGTCCCATGAATCGCTCATAGCCCGCGCTGTCGTCGTAGTTGGGCGCCCCATCGACCATCGAGTGAACTCCTACTGCGGCAGCGTTCGCGCCGCCGGGACTGGGGTCGAATCATATGTCGTCGTTGCGGCCTGGGTCCAGCCGTCTGGACCGAAGGTACGCGATCGTCTCGACGAAGCAGGAGTCTGTCCTGGGCGCCCTGGCCCGTTCTCCCACTTGGAGGACAACCAGTCCGTCATCGAGCACCTGCGCGAAAACTTCTCGAGGCTGCAATTATCGGATGCGGCTCGTCGCCTGCCTAAGTGGAGGGCCGTGCCCTGACAGGCGCCGCGCCGTCCGGTCCGTGCCGAACTCGGATGCTCCCAATTGCGGACGCTCTCCGCCGCTGTCGACGCGTTGCGGACTTTCGGGAAATCTGACGGCACCTCCGAGATCGACCCCACTTCCGAGATCGACCCAAACCTGCCTGCGGGCGGATCGGATGTTGCGCCCGGCAGCCGCCATTCGCCGGGTCTGCGTCAGCGATCCGCCGATGGATCAAGCGGCGCCCGGAACCTCAGCGCGCCGTAATGACGACCGAGCGTCGTTCAATTCGTGGCTGGCCCCTTGCCGACGCGGGCGTGCGGCCTTGGGCCGTCCGAGATGGCCATGCAAACGACGAACTCTTCCGGGCGCGGGGCGTCGGCCACGAAGACCGTGACGGTGTCGATGTGGTCGAAGGACCAGGGATCGTCCTTGTGGCCGAGCGGAAGATCGATGGGTGTCCCGGGCGCCGCGACTTTCACGTTGGCAGGGATCAAAGCCTGACCACCACCCACCGCCGCCCGCATCGGCTTGCCGAGCCTGGGGTGGATCAGGGCCGCGCCATGCTCCATCGCGCCGGCTGAGCCGACGATGGCCGCCTTGCCGTATGCGATTGCAGGCCCACCAAGTCGCGCCACCAGTTCGGGCATCAGCTGCTCGCCCAGACGGGCGCCCATCTCGAACAGGTCCGAGAGGTCGGCGCCGAACTCACCGGCAAGGGGGTTGCGGACAACAGCCAGTCCGACCACCCGCTTGATCGGCGGGTGAGGCCGGCCGAACTCGTCCATGTGGATGGTTTCGTCGAGGAGCAGGGTTTTGCGGATCTGCATGTTTATGTTCTCGCCGTGGCGTCTGCCGCGTTCAGGCGCTGACCAACGAGGGTGTCAGGCCCTTCATGGGTGCGGAGATATTCGAACAGCATCGCTACCGGGACGACCGCCGCAAACAGGCACACCCCCAAAAAGAATCGGTGCGCGGGCCGTCCCTGCATGGTCGAAGATCGGGCCGACGGCGGGTGGGACCAGCGTCATGATTGCGTAGTATATGGTGAAGAAGGCCCCCATGCCGATGGCGCGCCGCTCGGCTCGCATGGCCTCGCCGGCCAGCGCCATGATGACACCGGCTGGCGCCATGCCGATCAGGCCGAACAGAAGACTCGCCGTCAACGCGCCGCCCTGAACGGTCAGCCGCAGCAACGCGACGAC
>JAHEEJ010000056.1 GCA_024640705.1 Deltaproteobacteria bacterium | reverse complement strand
CAACGCGACGAGGTCGCCGCCGAGCCGCGAGAAGAGTTCCGCATAGCGCTCGAGTTCGGACGCGTAGGTTCCGGTCAGGGCCAGACAGGCATCATTCATGCGCAACGCGTCGGCAAGTTCGGCCGGGTCGCGCGTTCCGAGCGGCAGGTTGCGGATGCGCTCTCGCGCCCGCTCTTCGAGATTCTGGCGGATCTCGTCTCGGCCGGTTCCCGCTTGCTGGGATGCGTAGAGCGCGGACACGTCGTCCCGGAAGCGGAGCAGTTCGGCGTCCACTCGCCTGGCATCTTCGATTTCCAGCCGCCGCCGGTGGGCGCGCTCGGGCTGCAGGCTGGATTCGAAGAAGAGCACGCTGCCTTCTTCGCCGATGAAGCTCGCGATGCTCTCGTTGAAGTCGGCGTGGCCTTTGAGGTAGACGGTGGCGTGCACGAGTTCGTGCAGGATCACTTCGACGAGTTGTCCCGACGGCTGGCGCAACATCGGCTCGGCGATCGGGTCGTCCATCCATCCCAGCGTCGAATACGCGCTCACGCCGAATTCGCAAACATTCAGTCCATCCGCTCGCAGCGCCTCGGCTTCCCGGTTGGCCCGCTCGCGATCGAAGAATCCCTTGTAGGGCAGCCGGCCGAGCAGCAGGAAGTCGAATCCGGCGGGCGTCACCGTGCCCGGACGCGTCGCCACGACACTCGTGACGACCCGGTCACCGGGCCACTCGGCAAAACTCGTATATTGTTTCCCGACGTCGAGGCCGAGTTCGATCGCGAACTCGCGGACCTGCAGCACGAGCAGCAGCTGTTCGCGGATCTCGCGGGGTGTCTCGGGATTTGCGAGAACCGATTCGATCGGCTTGCGCGCGCGCAGCAGGCGGTTCTGGCCCATCGCGACGTGGCTGTAGTAACAACCGGAGAGGCCCACCGAAATGGCGAGCAGCGCCGCGCACCCGAGTTTCTGCCAGATCGCGGTCCAGGCCGTCGACGCCGAGCAGGCCGAGCGGCTGGCCGCCGAAGCGTACGCGGCAGGTGCGGTGGGGCTCGAGGAGCGCGACAGCGAAAGCGAAATCACCCTGATCCTCTACGCGCCGACCGCGGCTGCGCGTGCGGTTTGCGACGCAATCGCCGAGGCTGCGCCCGAGGCTCGAATCGCCCCCCCAACGGAAGTCCCCGAAACGAATTGGTCCGAACAGTGGAAGGCCGGTCTGACCGCGACGATCATTTCACCCCGCTTGTTGATTCGACCGTCTTTCGTGTCGGCCGCGTTGCTTCCCGGCCAGGCCGAAGTCGTGATCGATCCGGGTCAGGCCTTTGGGACCGGTGGTCACCCTTCGACCCACCTCGCCCTGGCTTGGATCGACGAAATCGCGCCGACGCTGAAGCCGGGTGCGCGCATTCTCGATGTCGGTACCGGAACCGGAATCCTCGCGCTTGCGGCTGCGAAGCTCGGCCCCGCGGATCTGTTCGGATTCGACACCGATCCGCTCGCCACCGCGGCAGCCCGCGTCAACGCCCGCTGCAACGGCCTCGGCGAGCGGCTGCGGTTGTACACCGGAGGGCTCGAAGCGATCGGAGCGGTTCCGTTCGACCTGGTGGTTGCGAATCTGCTGAGGACGGAAATGCTTCCGCTTTTCGCCGGGATCGCGGCGCGCGTTCGCGTGGGTGGCTTCGCGGTGTTCTCGGGTCTGCTCGAAACCGAACGCGAATCCGTCGCTGAAGCGCTGCGCGCGGTGGGCCTGCGCGAGGGCGGTGTGCGCAGCCGCGCCGATGCGAACGGGGATCCGTGGTCTGCGCTGCTCACGATTCGCTGACCTTCCGCCTCCAATCTTCGAGCAGGCGTTCGAGCATCCGCTCGATGGGTACGCGGGGCGCCCAGCCCGTCGCGGCCCGCAGCCGGCTGGCGTCGCCCACGAGGAAATCCGCGGGGCGGACGCGCTCGGGATCGCACTCGATCAGGGGTCGTTGGTTGGCGAGACCGAGCAACGTGTCGAGCAGATCGCGCAGTGGGGTGCCGACTCCGCTGGCGACGTTGTAGATGTCCACCGCCACATCGGGGTCGAGCAACCGAACGTAGGCCTCTACGACATCGTCGATATCCAGGAAGTCGCGCACCGATGCGAGGTTGCCCACCCGCAGCACGGGTTCGCGCTGGCCGGCTTCGATCTCGGCGGTTTGCCGCGCGAAGTTCGAAAGCACGAACGTGTCCGACTGGCCCGGGCCGGTGTGGCCGAAGGCGCGAACCCGAACGACCTCGAGGCCCTGCTCGACGAACGAAGTGCCCAGCGCTTCGGCCTCTGCCTTGCTGCGCGCGTATGCGGACGCGGGCGCGAGCGGCGAATCCTCGCTGAGCGGCGGTGAGTCCGGGCTGGAGTGGCCGTACTGGTCGGCGGATCCGATCAACAGGACCCGCGGCTGGCTGCCGCAGCGCAGCGCACCCTCCAGGACCGAGCGAGCCCCGCCGTAGTTGATGCTGTGGGTCGATTCGGGATCGACCGCCGATGCTGCGACCGAACTCTGCGCCGCGAGGTGGATGATCGCTTCGGGCCGCGCGAGTTTCAGCCTTCCCTCGACGGCAGTGTGATCGGTGACGTCGAGGTCGAGATCCGTGGCCGTGACCTCGAAGCCTTCATCGAGGAGCCGCGGAACCAGATGTCCACCGACGAAGCCCCGCGCGCCCGTGACGAAAACCCGCACCGGTCGCAGACTGCCAGACTCGACAACGCTCTGCTAGAGGGCACAGCCCGAACCGGAGCGATTGGGGCCAGGAGCGATGCAGGGCGATCTGGGTGCTGGTTGGGCGCCCGGCGGAGATCGGTGATATCTATTCGAGCGAGCCAGCGGTCGCATAGGAGGCGAGATGATTCTCGGGATTTCAGGTCTTTACGGAGCGGGGAAGGGCGAGGCCGTCCAGTATCTGGAGGCGCGCAGCTTCTACGCCTACTCGCTGTCCGACGTGATTCGCGAGGAGTTGAGCCGCCGCGGGCTCGAGCCGACCCGGGAGCGCATGATCGAAGTCGGCAACGAGATCCGCACGACCGAGGGACTCGGCGGGCTCGCGAACCGGCTCGCGGAATCGCTGGTGGCCGACCGCAACTACGTGATCGACTCGATCCGCCACCCGGCCGAAGTCGAGGCCCTGCGCGCGCGAACCGGGCACTTCCGACTGCTCTGGATCGATGCGGACGAAGACGTCCGACTGAAGCGGATCGTCGCGCGCGGGCGCGTCGGCGATCCGACTTCGTTGGAGGCGTTGCGCCAGCTCGAGGGCCGCGAACTCGGCAGCGAGAATCCGGCCGCACAGCAGCTGTTGGCGGTTCGCGAACTCGCGGACGATCGGGTCGAAAACAACGGCAGCCTCGAAGAGTTGTTGGCGAAAGTCCAGGACGTCCTCGAGCAGAGCTTTTTTTTTGAGCGACCCGACTGGGACGAGTATTTCATGTCGATCGCGCGGGTCGTCGCCTCCCGCAGCAATTGCGTCAAGCGCAAGGTGGCGGCGGTCATCACCCTCGACAAGCGGATCGTCTCCACGGGTTACAACGGCACGCCGCGCGGCACGCGCAATTGCAACGAGGGCGGCTGCCCGCGCTGCAATGGTTTTGCAGAGGGCGGCAAGCGCCTCGACGAATGCCTCTGCTCGCACGGTGAGGAGAACGCGATCACCCAGGTCGCCTATCACGGCTCGGCGATCCGAGGCGCCACGATCTACACGACCTTCTCGCCGTGCCTGATGTGCACGAAGATGATCATCAACTCCGGGATCAGCGAAGTCGTCTACAACGCCAGCTACCCGCTCGGCGAGATCTCGCTCGACCTGCTGCGCGAGGCCGGCGTCAAGGTGCGACAGGTCAGGCTGCCCGAGGACTGAGCGGGTGACGTTCCCGCGTTACGCGGGGGCACTGCGCGCAATGTCGGGTTCGACGTAGATCACCCGCGCGATCGGCGTCTGGCGCCGGATTGCGGATTCGAGCGCGTCGATCGCCGCCGCGAGACCGGGCAGGTCGAGGCCGGCATCGAAATCCACCTTGACGGCCACGAGCAACTCGTCCGGGCCCAGGTGAAGGGTTCGCATGTGGATCAATTTGCGAACCGCGGGAAATTCTTCGATCGTGCGCCGAATCGCGAGCCGGATCTCGCTGTCAGCGGATTCGCCGATCAGCAGACTCTTCATTTCGATGGCCAGCACGACTGCGATTGCGCCGAGCAGCGCGCCGATCGCAATGCTCCCGATCGCGTCGAAGCGGGGTTCATTCAACGCCGCAGCCAGACTGACACCGATCAGTGCGAACAAGAGGCCGAGCAGCGCGCCGAGGTCTTCCAACAGGACGACGGGCAACTCCGGACTCTTCGAGCGGCGGATGAAGGACCACCAACTCTTGCGGCCGCGCAGCGGCTGCGCGGCGACGATCGCGGTGCGAAACGACCAGCTCTCGAGTGCGATCGCCAAGACGAGGACGCCGATTGCGACCGCGGGCGATACGAGTTCGTGGGGGTGGCGGAGTTTGTCGATCCCCTCGTGGATCGCGAAAATCGAACCCAGCGAGAAGAGCACCATCGCGACGACGAACGCCCAGAAGTAGCGCTCTCGCCCGAATCCGAACGGATGCTCGCGGGTCGCTTCGCGTTTTGCGCGGGTGGTTCCGAGAATCAGCAGTCCCTGGTTGCCCGTATCCGCCAGCGAATGGACGGCCTCGGCGAGCATCGACGCGGCGCCGGTGATCAGAAAGGCCACGAATTTCGCACTGGCGATCCCGAGATTCGCCAGGAACGCGGCCACGATCGCGCGGCGGCTGCCATCTTCCTGCATCGCGTTTTCTCCGAGATCCCTGTCGGCGGCCGTCGTTCAGCGCCCGATGGCGAGGCTACCACTCTCCTGTGTTCGGCATCGATCGCCAGGGCTCCTGTTCGGGCAGGGGATCGCCTTTCTGGAGCAACTCGATCGAAATCTGGTCCGGCGAGCGGACGAACGCCATGTGGCCATCTCTGGGCGGGCGGTTGATGCTGACTCCGGCATCCATCAGCCGCTGACAGGTCGCGTAGATGTCGTCCACCGCGTAGGCGAGGTGGCCGAAGTTGCGTCCGCTCGCGTAGGGCTCCGGATCCCAGTTGTAGGTGAGTTCGACCTGGGCGGACTCGTCTCCGGGCGCGGCGAGGAAGATCAGCGTGAATCGGCCGGATTCCACATCGATGCGGCGGATCTCCTCGAGGCCGAGCTGGCTGCAGTAGAACTCGAGCGACGCGTCCAGGTCCGTGACGCGAACCATCGTGTGCAGGTATTTCACGTTCGCCGCCTCCTCGGACGGATTGGGGGCGCTCGCCCGTCCGGCCGCGAGGGTAGCGACTCCGGCCGCGCGAAAACCCAATCCAACGCCATATCTGAAAAATGCATCGGCGGGATCAACAGCGGCTCGATACACTCCGCCGCGATGAAGATCCGATTCTGGGGGACGAGGGGTTCGATCGCCGCGCCCGGGCCCGCGACGATCCGCTACGGGGGCAATACCTCGTGCGTCGAGCTGCGCGCTGCGGACGGAACGCTGATCGTCATCGACTGCGGGACGGGCGCGTACGGGCTCGGCAAAGAGCTGGCGCAAAGCGGCGAACCCGTGATCGGAAACCTGCTGATCGGCCACACCCATTGGGACCACATCCAGGGATTTCCGTTCTTCGATCCGCTCTTCATCGAGCGCTCGAAATGGACGGTCTACGCCCCCGGCGGCGGCGACCGCAGACTGCAGGCCGCGCTCGCCGGGCAGATGGCCTACGAGTACTCGCCCATCAACCTGGATTCGCTGATGGCCGAACTCAGCTACGCCGACTTGACGGAGGGGGTTTTCGAGGTCGGCTCGATTCGCGTGACCACGCAGTATCTGAACCACCCCGCGCTCACCCTCGGCTTTCGCTTCGAAGTCGACGGTGTCACCGTGATCTACGCCTGCGATCACGAGCCGCACTCGCTGCATCCGCTCGACGCGCCCGCGGGCGCCGAACCGATCCACCACGAAGACCGACGCCACGTGAAGTTTCTCGAGGGCGCCGATCTCATCATTCACGACGCGCAATACACGCTGGCCGATTTTCCCGTCAAGCTGGGTTGGGGGCATACCCCCCTCGAGAGGGCGGTCGACTACGCGATTCGGGCCCGCACCAAGCACCTGATCTTCACCCACCACGACCCCGATCGGGACGACGATGCGGTCGACGCGCTGATCGTGGCGGCCCGCGAGCGGGCGGCCACCGCTGCTTATGTGCCGCAGATCGATGCCGCCTCGGAGGGAATGATCGTCGAACTCGAGGGCGACAGGGAAGTGCGCCGCGGCTCGCCGGACGCTGATTCATCGGCGCTGCTCTCCGTATCGGGACGCGGACCGGCCACCGTACTGATCGTCGACGACGACCCGGACATGGTGCTGCTGCTAGAGACCACGCTGCGCGCGGATGGGATTCGGGTCATCACCGCGGCCGATGGCGAGACGGCGCTGAAACAGGTTCGGGAACAGCGCCCTTCGCTGGTTCTGTTGGACATGCAACTGCCGGACGTCGACGGCATGAAGGTGTGCAGGACGCTGCGCGACGAAACCGATCCCGGGGTGCGCGACATCCCCATCTTGATTCTGACCGGACTGAAATTGACGGAGGCGGACATCGTCGACGCTTTCGTGGCGGGGGCGACCGACTATCTCACCAAGCCGATCAAGCCCACCACGGTTCGCTCGCGGGTGCGCGGCTGGCTGCTGCGGACGGCGGCGCCCTGAAGCTCGATCGGACCAACCTTCAAGTCAATTCTCGAGGTTGTCGCCCGACGGAAGGTGCCTCCGGATCTCGCTCACTGCGGCATCGATGTCGCGCCAGCGCGCGCTGGCCGCGTCTTCCGGGGCGACCTCGCGGAGTGCGTCGTCGATCTTTCCGAGTTCGGCTCCGATGTCTCCGAGCCCATAGGACCCCGCGGTTCCCGCGAGCCGGTGCGAGATTTCGCGAGCCTGACGCAATGCCGCCGCGCCGTCCGGTTCGCGCGCAGCGCTCAGGCGCTCGGTCAGCTCATCGAGCTGTTGGGGCAGCCGCTCTCGATACGAAGCGCGCAGATCGCGGAGCGCCTCGTCCATTCGCTCGGAGGGCTGGGTGCTCCCTCGCTCGATGATGCGTTGAACCTCACCCGCGAGCTGGTCGGGGTCGTAGGGCTTGCGCAGGAAGCCCGCGAGCCCCTCATCGGTGAAGCGCTGGGCGGCTTCGTCGGGCGCGAAACCCGTGGACAGCAACACCTTCACATCGTGCCGGATGGCGCGCAGTGCGCGGTAGGTCTCCTCGCCGCTCATGCCCGGCATCAACATGTCGAGCAGGACGAGATCGATCTGATCGCTGCGCTCTTCGAAGGTCCGGATCGCCGCGGCACCGGTGTTGGCGAGCAGGACCGAATACCCGTAACTCTCGAGCGATACGTAGACGGCTTGCAGGATGTAATCGTCGTCGTCTACGACCAGGATGACACCGTGCCCGGAGAGGTCGGTGACCGGTCGCTCCGCCGGCGGGCGAACGATCTGGTCCGAGGCGGGGAACACGACGCGGAAGCTCGTGCCTTCACCCGGGCGCGATTTTACCTGGATGCCGCCCTGGTGGCGGTGAATGATGCCGAGACTCGCCGCCAATCCAAGGCCCCGACCGGCCGACTTCGTGGTGAAGAACGGATCGAATATTCTCTCGATCGTTTCGGCATCCATCCCCGAGCCGTTGTCGATCACGTCGAGCGCGACATAGCGACCGGGTTTCAGCGGGCTGCCGGGCACGAATTCGCGCAGGTCGTCCTCGCTGAGGTCGATGGCCTGCGTTCGGATCTGCACCTCGACCCCGCCTTCTCCCGATTCCGAGGCGTTGCCGATCAGGTTCATCAAGACCTGCTGGATCTGGATCGGGTCCGCGAGAATCGCGGGAAGATCCTCGGCGAGTTGGAAGTCCAGGTTTGCTCGCGTTCGCGCGGAGGTCTCGAGCAGATCCTGGATCTCGCGTACTTCTGCCGTGAGGTCTCTGGCGAGAACCTGGAACTGACCGCGGCCCGCGTAGGCGAGCAGCTGCCCGGTGAGATGCGCGGCGAGTTTGGAGCCGCGGACGATTTCACTCAGGTGCTGCTGGGCGCTGTCGTTGGCCGCGAGTTTGCGTCGGGCGGTGCCGGCGTTGCTGAGGATGCCCGTCAGGAGATTGTTGAAGTCGTGGGCGATCCCGCCCGCCAGGACGTTCAAGCTCTCGAGTCTCTGGGCGTACTCGAGTTTGTCTTCGAGCGCGCGTCGCTCGGAGAGTTCGGCGGCCCGGAGCGGGAGGTTGCGGCGGATGGATCGAATCACCAGCGCCCACATGACCAGCAGCACCGCGCCCGCGAAGATCGAGAGTGCGATCGCGGTTTCCATGTGCTCTTGGGAGGAGTCGAGGTCTCCCCGCAGATAGGCGTTGAGCGCGCTCGCCAACTCGGCGACGTTCGCATCGTCGCGATGGGCTTCGAGTTCGGTGAGCGAGACGATCAGGCGATGCAGTTGCTCTTGCTGCATGCTGGCGCGCTGGACGGTTTGATGCGGCCCCCAGAGATTCCAACCGATCAGCAGGACACACACGAAGGTTGCGATCATCCCGAAGGCGAGGGTGCGGGAGAGGTCGCCTTCGAAGAATCGGCGAAGGCGGTTGGGGCGAGATTGGTTCGAGTCGGGCACCTGGTTCCCGGAGCGTCAGCGAGTCCCGGTGCGCGTTGGCACCGCGACTGCGACCTCGCCGCTCGGCTCGTTCATCGCCCCGAATCTCCCGCAATCGAATGGCTACCCGAGCAGTATACCGACCTGAGCCCGCGCTTCGGCGAGCGGCCCGCTCAGCGGCGCCACGCCCTGGGGACGCTGTCGCGATTGGCCTCGCGCTCGAGCGCGTGGAGACGCGCTTCGAGTTCGACGCGCTTCTGCTCCAGTTCTTCGCGACGCGCTTCGTTCAAACCCTCTCTGCTGCGGAGATATGTCTCCAATTGTTCGAGTGGTCCTCGAACTTCCTGGAAGCGCCTGCGCCAGTGGTCTTCGCTCTGGTTCGGCGCAGCGGGTGCGTGATTTCGCTCCAGCGTGATGACGTTCGCAGCCGGGTCGACGCCGTAGTTGAATTGATTGAAGAAGGCTCCCCCGAGCAGGCCGATGCTCATGGTCGGATTCAAGGTCGCCATCAGCCCTTCGACGCGGGCACCCGCCAGTTCCACCGAGGCGAGCCGGACGAGTGGAAGTTCGATCTGTCCGTTCGCGGTCTGCATCGCAATCCGCTGCGTGTTTGGACCGACCGAGATGCCGAGTCGGGTTGCGGCCGAAGCGGGCAGGGAAACCCCGCTCGCACCGGTGTCGATCAGGAACGGGATCTCGACGTGGCCGTTGACGATCGCGGTGACGCGCATCAGGCTGCCCTCGGCGACAAACGGAACCCGGTAAGTCCCGCCCGCCCGCGATCCCGGGTGAGCGTCGCTCTTGGTGTAGGTCTGGAAGATCCCGTCGCTCTTGGCGGCGCTTTCTGCGAGCGCCTGCTTGCGGTGTTCGGGCGGCACCTGCTGAATGGATTGCGCGAAGTGGAGGTTGCCGGCTTCGTCGATCCAGCGGAAGATTTCGGCCGAGGCGTCGCTGGTGAGCAGCAACAACGCCAGTAGACAGATCGCCCAGCGGCGCATGGAAAGCCTCCTTAACACTCTTCGTTGAATCGGCAGACCGGCGGGCTCCTTGAAGGCACAAAACGCCTGGCAGCGCGCGAGTTGCGCAGGATCTGCCGGCGGGATGCGGGTCGGGTGGGCGGATCGCGGCCCCTGCGCGGCGAGGGTCACACGAGACGGGCCGAGGCGGCTCCGGTCACTCGGAGCTGACTTCGATCGAGCCGGGTTTTCCTGGCACGAGTTCGCCGATCACCGCCCAAGCGGGTGCGTGGTTGCGCTCCAGTTCCGCGACCAGAGCGGGCTCCAGGTCCGCTGGCACTGCGATGAGTAGGCCACCCGATGTCTGCGCGTCCGCGAGGATCAATCGATCGATCTCCCCGACGCCGTCGCCGAAATGCGTATGGGGTGCCACGTAGTCGAGGTTCCGCTTCGTACCGCCCGGTACCAGGCCCGCTTCCGCCAACGCGCGAACGAAGTCGAGCGTCGGGACATCCCGCAGCCGGATCCTGGCTGCCAGGCCGGAGGCCGAAGCCAGGTGCTGAAGGTGGCCGAGCAGGCCGAATCCGGTGACGTCGGTTGCCGCTCGCGCTCCGGCGACGAGCGCGGCGTCTTTGGCGCCCTTGTTGAGGGCCGTCATCGCAGCGAGCACGGTCGCCAGGTCGTCGCTCGAGATCTTCTCTTGCTTGATGGCCTGGGCGGCGATCCCGAAGCCGATCGGTTTGGTGAGAACGAGTCGGTCGCCCGCCTTGGCCCGGGTCTGGTCGAGGCCTTCACCCAAAACGCTGCCGATCACGCAGAGCCCGTACTTCAGCTCGGGGTCGAGCACCGTATGTCCGCCCGCGATCGCACAGCCGGCTTCCGCGGCCTTGTCGCGCCCGCCGCGGAAGATCCGCTCGAGCACCTCGAGCGGCAGCTGGTCCTGCGGGAATCCGCAAATCGCGAGCGCCACCTGCGGGTCGCCTCCCATGGCGTAGATGTCCGAGAGCGCGTTGGCGGCGGCGATGGCACCAAAGGTTTCGGGATCGTCGACGATCGGTGTGATGAAATCGACGCTGAATGCGAGCGCGGGGCCGGAACCCGGGCGCAACAGTGCGGCGTCCTCCATCGATCCGAGATTCGGATCGACCCAAGGATGGTCGAACGGGGCGATCTGTTTCAGGACCTGGACCAGGTCCTCAGCTCCAAGCTTGCGGGCTCAACCGCCAGCGGGAACCAGTGACGTCAGCCGGATTTCGGCCATGCCAACTCCTATGGGAGAGGGTTCGGGTCTGATCAGTCCTCGACCGTCAACACCTTGATGGTGCTGGTGCTGCCCGTCGTCTGACTGATACCCGCGGTGACGACGACGTCGTCACCCGGGTTGATGCAGCCGATGTCGCGCCCGTGGCGGATGGCGAATTGAATCATCGCTTCGTCGGAGCGTTCGCCTTCGTAGAGGATTGCCGTGATGCCCCAGTTCATCGAGAGTTTGCGCAGGACGGCGGGCGAGACCGTGACGGCCAGGATCGGGCAGCTCGGTCGATACTTCGACATGGCGCGAGCCGTGAAACCGCTCTCGGTGAGCGTGACGACGGCGGCGGCATGGATGTGGTCCGCCAGCGCGATGGCCGACTGGCTGACGGCCTCCGTCACGACGTTGGCGACCTGGGGAAGGATGTGCTGGAGGTGTCCGTACTCGGCCAGCTTCTCTTCTGCGGCCAGTGCGAGAGCCGCCATCGTGCGGACCGCTTCCACGGGGTAGCTCCCCTTGGCGGTTTCTCCCGAGAGCATCACGGCCGAAGTTCCATCCAGGATCGCGTTGGCGACATCGCTCACCTCGGCACGGGTCGGCATCGGGGTGTGGGTCATCGAGTCGAGCATCTGGGTGGCCGTGATCACCGGCTTTCCATTCGTGACGGTGGTCCGAATGATCTTCTTCTGGATCAGCGGAACCTGCGGGAGTGGGAGTTCCACTCCGAGGTCTCCGCGCGCGACCATGGTCCCGTCTGCGACCGAGACGATCTCCTCGAGATTCTTCACGCCTTCGGTGTTTTCGATCTTGGCGATCACGGGAATGTCGGCGCCCCGTTCGTGCAAGAGGTTTTTGATCTCGATGACATCGGCTCCGCTGCGAACGAACGACGCCGCGATGTAGTCGACTCCGTGTTCGACGGCGAAGAGCAGATCCTCGCGGTCCTGGGGGCTCATCGATGGCGCACGCGAATGGATTCCTCCGGGCACGTTGACACCTTTGCGGTCCTCGAGCACTCCGCCGCGCGCGACTTTGCAGCGGATATCGCCGCCCTCGATCGACTCGACGCGCAATTCGAGGACGCCGTCGTCGAGCAGGATCGCGGCTCCCGGTGTGATTTCTTCCGCCAGATCCCGGTACGAGATCGAGACACCTTTCGCGTCGCCCAGGCGATCTCCCTGATACAGGGTGAACGCATCGCCGGCCGTCAGTGTGGCCGAGCCTCCCTGGAGGCGGCCGGTCCGGATCTCGACCCCCTTGGTGTCGAGCATGATTCCGACGTTTGCCGAGAGCTCATCCGCGGCCTGCCGGATGCACTCCAGCCGCTTGCGGTGCTCTTCATGGCTTCCGTGCGAGAAGTTGAGGCGCGCAACGTTCATGCCCGCCCGGATCATGGCCTTGAGTGTCTCGAGCGAATCGCTCGCGGGCCCGATCGTGGCGATGACCTTGGTTTTTCTGACGACTCGCTGGCTCGGCATGCACGCCTCCTGTGGGCTGGAATACTCTGGAATTCTCGGTCTTCGCGCCAGACCTCAGTCGCAGTGCGCGTAGCCGAATTCTTCGAAGTTCTCGGGCTCGACCTGGATCGTGGTATGTGCGATTTCGAAGCGCTCGATCAGCAGGTCTCCGATTTCCTGCAGGAGCGGCCCGTTTTCGACCCCCTCTCCCGCGACGACGTGACCCGAGAGTGAAACCATTCCGCTGCCCACCGTCCAGATGTGGAGGTCGTGGACGCCCAGCACGGCGCGGTGCTCGGCGATGGCGCGCCGAACCTCCTCCACGTCGATATGGGCGGGGGCGCCTTCCATCAGCACGTCCAGCGCCTCGCGCAGCAGGCTCCACGAGGAGTAGATGACCAAAATGCCGATTGCGACCGATGCCAGCGAATCCGCCCACGTCCAGCCAAAGGCCCAGATCAGGCCCGCCGCGGTGATGGCTCCGACGCTGCCGAGGGCGTCGCTCATCACGTGCAGCCAGGCGCCGCGAACATTGAGGTTCTCGGCCCTGCCGGCGCTCAGGATCCAAAGGCCCGCGATGTTGATCACCAATCCGCCAACGGCGATCGCGAGCATCGGCGCGCCCAGGATCGGAACCGGCGCGTGGGCGCGCTCGTAGGCTTCGAAGAAGATGTAGAGGGCGACGCAGACGAGGAGGATCCCGTTGCCGAGGGCGGCCAGGATCTCGGTTCGCTTGTAGCCATAGGTGCGCTTGGGGGTCGGGGGAAGTCGCGCGATCTGGATGGCGGTGGCGCTCATCGCGAGCGCAAACACGTCGGAAAGCATGTGACCGGCATCTGCGAGCAGGGCCAGTGAGCCCGTCAGCAGTCCGCCGATGAACTCGGCGACCATGTAGGTGGCGGCGAGCGCGAGCGCGGTCAGGAGGCGGCGTTGGTTGCGGGTCGCGCTGTCGTTCACGGCTCGACTATCGTAGCGGGGAAGTCGTCTCGCGACTCGGGCGATCGGACCACGCTCGAAACCGCAGCCTCGCTCGACCGGGCCGGAATCAACGCGCCACGACCACGAAGGTCAAGCTCTTCTCGAATACGACCGGGTCGCTGTCGAATCCGAGCTCGTAGGCGTAGATGCCGGGTTCGGCTTCTGCCGGAAGGTGGACGACAGCGTCCACCACCCAGCGCCCCGGTTTGATTTCATAGAGCGTATCCGTTTGTTGGACGATCGGGCGGCCCCTGAATCGGATTCGGGTCGAGAGTGTCCCCTGGACGACCTCGGTGGGAAGCATGGGGCACATGACATACACGAATCGGTGACCAAAATCGGCACCCGGAGCTACCCGGTCGGGCATCAATTCGTTCTTCTCGACGATGAAGAAGGGCTTCTTCTGGTTCTCGCAGTCGTATTCTTCCCAGACGGCCTCGGGGAAGGTTTCGAGTGATTCACCCGGGTCCCTGAAGAGCTTGACGACCGACCAGCGAACGGACGCACAGCCGACGCAAAGGGTCATCGCGATCAGCGCGATTATTTTCGTTCGATGATCCACCCCTGGCCTCCCGTGCTTTGCGAGGGTTGCGGCGGAACGTTCTCGCCCCTCGGGTTTGGTTCCGCCGGCGTCGGCTCTTGCGGCGTTGCTCGTCCTGCGAGCGATGCAGGGGGCTCGGCTGGGCGGGCTGCCGGCAGGATCGCGCCGATCTCCGAATCGAGCGCCGCTTCGACGCGCAGTGGCTCCCCGGAGAGGAGTCGGGAGCGATACTCCCAACTGACCGAGGTCGGCGAGGGCTCGGGTTCCCGCGCTTCCGGAACGGCTGTTTCGAGGGTTTCCGTCGCGGCGAGCGAGTCCTGTTCGGAGTCGGTCGTCGCGCGCGTCGACGCCTCGAGGATGTTCGCCGATAGCTGCGTCAAGTCCGATGCGGTCGAGCCAGCGGTTCCAGTCGGGGCGATCCGCCCGAGAACCAGCAGATTGATTCCAAGCAGCAGCACGAGTGCGACGACCTCCGCCGCTCCGCGGTATTCGCGCGCGGTGTCGAGAACGGCTTGCAGTCGGGAGGTTGGGCGATCGAGCACGGTCGCATCGATCCGGGTGGATTGGCTGCAATCGATCGTCGACGCCTCGGCGGTGTCGTCGTCGATCATCACGCGCGTCACCTCGACTCCGTGGCTGTCCGCCTGGCGTGCGGAGTGTTCGTGGGCTGGTTCCGGCGGTGGCAGCGGCTCGCCGATCGGGGCGATTTCGTATTGGCCCAGGGCGGCCTTGAATTCGCCGGTCGTCGCGAATCGGTCGTCCGGGCTTTTTGCGAGTGCGCGCAGCACCGCGCGCTCCAATGCTTCTGGCAGTTCCGGTGCGAAACTGCGCGGTGTGGGCGGCGGTTTTTCGATGTGCGCGTGCATCAGCTCGTAATCGTTCTTGGATTGGAACGGAACCTTGCCGGTGACGAGGTTGAACAACAGCACCCC
>JAHEEJ010000338.1 GCA_024640705.1 Deltaproteobacteria bacterium | reverse complement strand
GCGCATACTCTTGGTGCCACCGCTCTTCGCCATTCCCTCTTCGATGTAGGGAAGCAGCGCTTCCGGTTTAGCGGGATCCATCCAGACGGGGAATACGCCATCCGCGACCTCTCCACTACACGCCAATCCCTTCGGGGTGATCGCCGCGGTATAGATCTTCATGTCTGCTCGACCGTGAAGAATGCTCTTGAGCGGCTTCCCGAGCCCGGTCGCGCCCTCCCCCGTATACGGGATCTGATAGTGGTAGCCCTGATGTTCGAGTCGATCTTCTCTCGCCAGCACCTTTCTTACGATACTGACATACTCTTGTGTACGCGTGATGGGACGCCCGTAGGCGACACCGTGCCAACCCTCCACGACCTGCGGACCAGACGGTCCGATTCCGAGCCTGAAGCGACCACCGGAAAGGCGGTCGATCGTCATCGCGGTCATCGCGGCCATCGCTGGCGTGCGCGCGGGCATCTGCATGATCGCCGTACCGAGCCCGATCCGAGTCGTCTTTGCCGCGATGAACGCAAGCGGTACGATCGCATCGCAACCGTATGCTTCCGATGTCCACACCGAGTCGAACCCGAGGCGCTCGGCCTCCAGGATCAAATCGTAATCGATGCGGATGTCGGGTCCGAAGTATCCGGTGAGGAGACCGAGTCGCATGGGAAAACCTCAGGTTGGGGTTGACGCGCTCCCGCAGCATACCGGATTCGGATCTGCAGCGGAGATGCACGCTGCGTGCGATTCCCACGGTGAAGTCGGGTTGTCGTTTTGCCGAAAAACGAGAATGTGGTGGTAGATCGACATCGCCGTGAAATCGCGGGGGGCTGCGCGTCGCTGCGCACCGCTCTCAAGTTGGCCGCCAAAGCGCTGCTCTTGGCGGTGCTGGGCTTGGGGTCGCCGCTCGGCGACGCGCAGGCGGTGATCATCGAAACGGGTGACGGGACCGGCAATGTCACCGCACCACCCGATGATCCGGGCTGGGCCAACCTCGGAACGCGGGGCGGTACGACCGTCGTCTATCTGGGGCGGCGCTGGGTGTTGACCGCCAATCACGTCGGTGTCGGAGACGTCATTTTCGCAGGCCAGACCTATTCACCCGTGCCGGGATCGGGTGTCCGGTTCGAAAACCCGGACACCAGCCTGGCCGACCTGATGGTCTTCAAGCTCTTGGACGATCCGGGGCTTCCCAGACTCGATATCCCCGACTTCCCACCCGCGGTCAGCGATCCGGTCACGGCCATCGGAAATGGGCTCAACCGCGGGGCGGCAACCACCTTCATGGGGCTGGGCGGCTACGACTGGGGAAGCGGACGCAGCATGCGCTGGGGGACCAACATCGTTTCGGAGATCGACCTGCTGATCACCAACACGTACAGCTTTGCGATGACATTCACAGACCCGACGGACCCGAGTGCCACCAGCGATGAAGCCGCCGGCGCAAACGGAGACTCCGGCGGAGCCGCGTTCATCAAGACCGGAGGCGCCTGGTATCTGGCGGGAACCCTTTTTGCGATCAGTCAGTACACCGATCAGCCAACCAACTCTTCGATCTACGACAACAAGCTCTTTGCAGCGGATCTTTCGTTCTATCGAGCGGACATTCTCGCCGTGATCGAACAGAAGAGCTGCTCGAACGGCCTCGACGATGACGGCGATGGTTTGATCGATTACCCGGCAGATCCGGAGTGCGTGAACGCCAATGACGACTCGGAATCGGAATTGAATCCTGGCGTACCCGCCCTGGGATTTCGCGGAAGGGCCTTGCTGACCGGAGCGATGCTGCTCGTCTTCGCTGCGGGTTCGAGGTTTCGACGCCAAGCGACCTGATCCGCCGAATCGTGTGGAATGCGAGATCGGGTCGAGCGCGTGGTGGAACTGGGTGGTCGGCCTCGAAACGGATCGGATCGGAGATCAGTGTTGCTCGAGTCGACGCGCCTGTGGATCGACACCGGGCGGCCGGTAGCTATAGCCCTGGGTGTTGAGCGCGACCGGATCAGGCCCATCGGACGGATCGGGGTCACTCCCCAGGAACACCTGGGCTGATCTCGTGGCGCCAGGTTCGGAACCTGGTTCACAGCTCGACCCCGAATCGACGAGATTCACGGAGATCACAACCACCTCATCGTCAGCGCGCACGGCCCGGACGCCGGGCAGGCTGAGCGCCAGCGCGGCAATCACGACCAGGTAGCCGACACAGGTCTTCCAATCGGGCAGTTTCATCGATCTCTCCGTGGTACTCTTTGCCTGTCTACCCAATCGGCGCATCGCCCCCGGAGCTTGACGCGATTTAGGCGCTGCCTGCTTTCGGATTGCCTTGCTGCTGCGCTTCTCTTTCGCGAAACCTGCGGGTGATTTGCCGATCGGGCGGTTTTCCGAGTCGGAGGCCGCATGCACCTCGTCACCTTCGAACGCTCCTGCGCTCACACGATCCCGAATCACAGCGGCTCCCTGGGTGACGCGGTGATGGGTTTCGAGTCCCTCGAACCCGTGCGCCCGGGTTCGCGGCGCCTCGGTGCGGTCGTTTCGATCGGCACCTACGCGGGCTGGCTGGTGGATCTCAACCGCTCCCTTGCGATCAAGCTCGCGTACGATGATGTCGGTGCGCCCGAGGTCGAGGCGGATTCGATGGTGCCCTCGGACATGCTCTCGTTTCTGCGCCTCGGCCCCACGGCACTGAAAGCGGCAAAGACGGCACTCGACTTCGCGATTGAAACACTCGGTTGTTACAACGCGCCCGATTTCCTGCGAGCGGGCGCGGTCGAACCCGCCGACCGCGTCAAATTGTGCGCACCCTTGCTGCGACCGGGGAAAATCATCGGAGTGTCACACGAAAACCCCGCTCTGGATGCCTCACGCCGGAAAGGTCCTGCGGCACCGAAACTCTTCCTGAAGGCACCGTCGGCGGTGATCGGGCCCGACCAGGAAATTTCAATCCCGGCAGACGCGCAGCGCGTCTGCTTCGATGGAGCGCTCGCCGCCGTGATCGGTACGCAGACCCGCAATGTCGCCGTCGCTGACGCGCTCGACCGCGTCGCCGGCTATTGCGCAGCCAACGACGTGCGTTCACGGGATGTCGAAGACGAATCCGTCGGAAGATCGTGCGACACCTTTGCGCCCCTCGGCCCCTGGCTGGTCACGGCCGATGAAATTCCGGACCCCGCCGATCTGGGAGTTCGGTCCGTCCTTTCAGGTGATGTCGTGCAGCTCTCGAGAACGAAGGAAATGCGTTTCTCGATCGCACAAATCATCGCCCATGTGTCGAAGACCATCGTGCTCGAGGCGGGCGACGTGATCCTCGCCGCTGCACCCTCGGGGATCGAGGCGTCCAAAGAACCGGAACGCTGGATTCGAGACGGAGACACCATCGAGGTCGAGATCGAGTCGTTGGGCAGGCTGCGCAACTACGTGACGACGGCGAAACCCGGCTAGATCCCCGAACCATTTTCTTCCAGGTGGATCCCACACTCCCTGAGGTCGGATTCCTCCCACCACCAACGACCGGAACGCGGATCATCGCCCGGCCCGATCGCTCGCGAACAGGGTTCGCAACCCACCGAGGGGTAGCCCTCCGCGTGGAGGCGATTGATCGGGACCGCGTGTTCCTTCACGTAGTCGAGCACCTGTTCGCGCGACCAATCGGCAATCGGGTTGAGCTTCGCGATTCCCGCGTGGGCTCGGTCGATTTCGATCTTCGCAGTCTTCCCGCGCGCGCTGGTCTGGTCGCGACGGAGTCCGGTCACCCAGGCGTCGAGTCCCGAGAGGAAGCGGTTGAGCGGCTCGACCTTGCGAATGCGGCAGCAGAGCTCGCGCTTCTCGACGCTCTCGTAGAAGAGATTCAACCCGCCATCGCTCACCATCGACTGCACGCGCGCGGCGTCCGGGAAGATGACTTCGACCTTCTTGTCGTAGCGGTCCCGCACGCGATCGATCAGGTCGTAGGTGGCCTGCGGCAGACGGCCGGTATCGAGCACGAAGACGCGCGCGGCGGGATCGATCCGGTGCATCATGTCGAGCAGAACGAGCCCTTCGGGAGC
>JAHEEJ010000055.1:10419-14835 GCA_024640705.1 Deltaproteobacteria bacterium | reverse complement strand
CGAACACCCGATTCAACGGGTTCGATTCGCTCGGGCGCTGCTCAAGCAGGGGGATTACGCGGGCGCGCGGACCGAATTCGAGCGGGTTGCCCGCGACCATCCCAGCGTGGGCGCCTGGGGTGGACTGGGGCGCGCGCTCGAGGGCGAGCGCGATCTCCCGGGAGCCGCCGAAGCCTACGAGGCGGGCCTCGCACTCGCCCCCAACGACGCCGCGCTGCTTCGCAGCGCCGCCATCACCCGATCCAAGCTCGGCGAGTACGGGCGCGCGATGGAACTGCTCGCCCACGCAGCCGAAGTGGAACCGAACAACCCGCTCAACCGGCAGATGCTGGAGCGGACACTGCACAAGATCGAACGCTCGGTCGAGCAAGCCTCGCCGTAGATCCCCGCCGAGGAGCAATCGAACGCGCGCGCGCCGTGGCGGATGATCGGCCCCGACAAAAATGAAGCCTAGAAACGACGGATGGACGGCGATCGCGGCGAGAGATCGGCGGGCACGCTGGGCCTCGCTACACGCTCTCATGATCGCACGGACTGGCAATCCACGCGCAGAAGAAGCGCCAACTCGGAGCGCAGCATGACGATATCACTTTACTTCCTAAATGTGATTCAAGTTACAGAGATCAAAGGGCTTTTTGGACGATCCTGACTTCGTATTTCGCATATACTACGAACACCGAAAATCTTACCATTCCGAGGAGACTCCCATGCTGCGACTCGTCCTCCGCTTTCGCGCGGAGATCCTGATACTGGCTCTTGCGCTGATCACACTGCCCTTCACGGCTGGCGCCAAGGAAGAGTCGAAAATCCAGATCCGATTGACCGACGCAAGCGGGAACGGAAATGGCAACGGGAACGGTCTCGGCGGCGGCGCCGTGCGCGCCGACGTCCATACCCTTCTGCAGGGAACCAAGGTCGTGTTGAAGTTGCGCGCCCGCGGCCTCGATGCGGATACCGAGTACGTGCTGCTCTGCAAGGACGACGAGGCGGCGACCGACGCTGCGGAGCTCACGCGCTTCACGAGCCAGTCGAATGGCTCGGCCAACGTGACCCAGAATCTCTCCAAGACCGACGATCCGGAGGCACCGGCCGATCCGAGAGGCAAGTTCCTCGTAATCGCGGACGCTGCGGATCAGTCGATCGAGATCGTCGGCGGCTGGCTCTACGGCGAGCCGCAAAACGACGGCCGGATGACCAAGATCAAAGAGGTCACCGATCTCGCAGCGGACGCAGACGCCTCCCCTTCGGGCAGCATCGCCGCGCGCTACGACATGCGGCCCAACGGTCACGGCAAACTCTCGATCTCGATGCGCCGCGTACCCACCGGGGATTACGAAGTCCTCGTCGATGGCGTGCTGGCCGCGACGCTCACACCGAATCCGGCGGGCAACGCCAAGGCCGATTTCCAGACGAAGCCGATTCGCGGAAACGGTTCGGGCAAGATCAAGCCGCACCACAAGAAGCAGCAGCTCGGCTTCGATCCGCGCCGCAAGGAAATCCTCGTCCAGCTCACCGACGGGACTCGGATGTTCTACGGACCCATGCTCGCGCAGATCGATGGACTGAACGCGTGCTCGCCGTCGTCGAGCGATACGCCGCTCACGCCGTCCACCACCGGGTCCGGCGTAGCCGCACTCGAAATCGAGCAGAACTGCGAGACGGCCTTCGATGTCGAGATCGCGGATGTGGCTGCGGGTTCGTACGACCTCTACGTGAACGACGTATTTGTCGCAACCTTCGACGCCGCAGATGACGGCTCTGGCACGGTCACGGGTTTCGTGCGCTTCGATCCGACACCGGACGCGGGTGAAGACGAGTGGCCGCTCGATTTCCCGGTCGGCAGTGGCTCACGCATCGACGTGTTGAACGCCGGTGATGATCTCGCCGTCGACCTGCCCGTGCTGTTCGGAGAACTGCTCTAGGAACCCAACGGGGACGCCGTCGAATCGCCGTCTGCGAGATCCGACTATTTGGTGAGACGCCTTCGCGAGGGACTCCGAAGCGCCTGGAGGCCTGAGACCGGAGGATTCCGGATCGCGTCCCAGACGGGCTTGCCGAGGAATTGCGCCAGCGACTGTGCGTCGCTGCGGAGTCGTTCGAGATTCCCGTGATCCACGACATTGATCCGGCTGCCGTCGTCGAGTACGAGATTCAATTCGTAGCTGTAGTAGGAGTTCTTGTTGCCCGAAACGTACTCGGTCAACAGCTGCAATGCGTGAATCGAAGCCAGCGGCGTCGCGTTCTCCGACTGGCCGGTCGCACTCAACCTCGCCGGCTCTTTGCGACCCCGCCAGAAAGACGCCCGCGATTGATCGAAAACCCGCGGCGTGGTCCCAAACCAGTACAGGCACGCACCGACGACCGCGAAAACAGTGCCCACCAGGACCGGAATCAGGGTTTCCTGACTCAGGAGGTAGGCCTGCCCGATGCGGATGCGATTGATTTGAAAGCCGAGCACGCCCAATCCCGCAAAGCAGAAGACCAGGAAGAAGAATTTTGCACTGAACGTCGCTGCGAATTCGATGCGATTGGCGGAAACCCGAACCAGCCGATGCGTACCGAAGCTCGCGCCTCCGGGCGCCGCCGGAAACCAGTCGGTCTGGAGCGCCACCGGGTCGTCGAAGCTGGACGGATCGACGCCCTCAGCGCCCTCTTCACCGCGTTTCCACTTTTGCATCAGCGATTTGATCATGGTTCGCGTCATCGGCCATTGCCCCGCGCCACTTGAAGCTGCGCGGGCTCGGCGGCGCCTCGGGGGGAACGGGCTCGGGCTGGCTGCTGTGGGCCCTCAGGCGCCTCTCCGGCGCCGCAGCCGGCGCGCTGCGAACTGAAGCAACACGACTCCGCCCACGCAAATCAAAGGCGCCGTTGCCAAACGCATCCGATTGCCCTCCACGCCATCTGTGAGTGAGGGCACGACGATCGTCCACGCCGATGCGAGTGCGCAGTACGCCAGGAACCAGCCGACCGGCTCGTGGCGCTTGCGCACGGCGAAGACCGCGCACGCGAGCAAGAACGCGGGATAGACGAACGCAAACGGCGTGTAGGGGATGCGATGATTCAGCAGGACCGCGTGGCGGTGCACGAACCAACCCGGCATGGCGCGCTCGAGCCATGGACGCAGATCCGGGTGAACGACGTCGCGGTAGCGGGCCGCGTAGGCGTCGTATCGAGGCCCACCGCTAAAGACGGTATTCGCGCTGTAGGGGAACACGAAGGAAGGCCGCATCGTCATGAAGTAACGCCCAGCCGTCATGAGCATCCACTCTGTCGGGTGCTGCAGACGCCATTCGATGCCGCGCCGCTCGAGCTCGGCCGTCGTATACAACACGGCGAGATGATTCCAATTGGGGATCTTCTTGAATGAAGGCTTCTTCATCGCGAGCACGATCGACAGGTCGTCCTCCGCGAACACGCCTTCGAAGGCATCGATCCGCTGCTGGAGACTCGGATGGATCTTGCCCTTGAAGATGAAGTCGTCGAAGGGCTCGTAGTGCTCGATCGGCGTGCGCACGGTCAAGTTGAAACCCAGCCACGAGCTGTAGACGAAATGGTCGAACACGAACTGGTTCTTGGCCGGCCACAGCAGCACCAGCACCACCCCGAGCGCGAAGCCGCCCGCGTAGCGGCGCAAGAGATCGAACCAGGCAACCTCGCCGACCGCGCAGCGCGCGCCGAGTGCAAGCAGCGCAACCAGCAGCGCAAAGAGGGGGTGGAACAGGCTCTTCGTCAGGCAGAGCAAGGTCAGGCTGAACATCAGGCCGATCCAGTTCACGAGCCTCCCGCGTTTGACGAAGAGCAGCCAGCACCAGCTCGTCAAAAGCACCGCCAACATCGCGGGGGTTTCGTACAGCAGACGAAAGCGGTAGAAGCCGAACGCCGGGTTCAGCAGCAACAGTGCGCCACACGCCGCGCTGGCGATCCAAGACCCGGTCGCAAGGCGCGCAACCTGAAGCAGCGTGAAGAAGCAACCCCATGCGAGCAGCCCAAAAAGACCACTCGCGACAGCGCTCTCGGATAGACCCGTGAGGCTGGAGCCGTGCAGAACCACCAGCGCGAGTAGATTGAGTAGAGGCGGTTGCGAATGCAGGTAGACCAGGGACTCGAGGGGATGCTCGAGCAGGAAGCTGCGGTCGAGGAGTTGCATCTTGCCCCAGTAGAGCACCATCGGCATGCCGAACGCGCGGAGCACGCCCTCGTACGCGGCGTAGACGGCGAGTGCAGCCCCGAAAGTCGTCCGTCGCGGATGCAGCGCGCAGAAGCGATTCGCGCGAACCCCGAATGCCTTCGCGCTCTTCCAGAATGCCGCAAGCGAATACAACCCTCGGTCCCCCTGTTCGGTCCGAAGAAAAGACGCGTGTTCCACTCTTCGGTCCAATCCCGCGTCGCTGGATCCGATCAATCTCCCTGATCGAC
>JAHEEJ010000055.1:0-10319 GCA_024640705.1 Deltaproteobacteria bacterium | reverse complement strand
AGGACCGAACGCGATCCGTCGGGCCACTGGATCTCCAGGCGATCGACCTGTTCCGCATCGCCGAGACCGAACGTGATCGGTTTCTCCACCTGCGACTGATAGCTGCGGGTGAACGTCGCGATACGCCGCTGGATCTGCTCGCCCGTGCGAAGTTCGAGTTGCGCGCCGAGTGCATCGCGGTTTCCACCGCGCCCCTCGAGCACGACGCGCAACCAGTGGTGGCCGCTTTCCTGGTCGTTTCGCAGTAGCAACGGTGCTCCGGCCACCTGGGTCAACAGCACGTCCAGGTCGCCATCTGCGTCGATGTCCGCGTAGGTGGCCGCCCGACCGACGATCGGGCGGGCGAGGTCGCCCGTCGAGTCGGGATCGACCGGCGTAAAGGTCCGTGTCGCATTCGGACCCGCATTCCAGAAGAGCTGTGCGGGCTGCCGGTAATGCTGGCTCGACTGAAGGACGGCGATCTCCTCCTCGAGGTGTCCATTTGCCTGCAGCAGGTCGAGGCGCCCGTCGAGGTCGTAGTCGAAGAAGAAGAGACCGAAGGTCAGCATGGCGCGGCTGTTGGGGCCGATCCCCTCGACGATCGCCTCGTCGCTGTAGCTGGGTCTTCCGAGCCGACCGACGAACAGCGAGGTCATCTCGTTGGCAAAGTTTCCGATCGCAACGCCGATCATCTGATCGTTGCGGTAGTGCGCCACATCGATGCCCATCGCCCCGGTCGCGGCGCCGTTGGAGTCGAACGCCAGGCCCATCTCGACACCCTTCTCCTCGAAGGTTCCGTCGCCCCGGTTGTGGAAGACGAAGTTCTGGACGGTGTCGTTGGCGACGATCACGTCGGTCCAGCCGTCCGCGTCCAGGTCCACGAAGGCCAGGCTGAGTGCTTTCGCAACCGGTGTTCCCGCGGCGCTCTCGACCTGCAGTCCGGCTTCGCGCGAGACATCGACGAAGCGGCCGTCACCCTGATTGCGCAGAAGCGACAGGTGAGCACCGCGAAAATTCAGGGGCGGGCCATACGCGCGGCCGATTCCCGTGATTCGGAAGTCGACGGCCCGATCGATCTCAGCCGACCACTCGACGTAGTTGCAAACGAAGAGATCCAGATCCCCGTCGTTGTCGGCGTCGAAAAACCCCGCGCTCGTTCCCCAACTGGCGGGGTTCCCCGCGACGCCGGCCAATTCGGTCACGTCGGCGAAGTGCCCGCCGTCGTTGCGGAACAGGTGATTGGTCCCCACCGCCGTGATGAACAGATCGGGGTCGCCGTCCGCATCGTAATCACCGACCGCGACACCCACCCCGTACAGGCTCAGGTCGAGGCCCGCCTGGGAGGTGACGTCCTCGAAGTGCCCTCGGCCGTCATTGCGGAAGAGTGCCAGGGTCGCTGGCTTCGCGTCATCGACCGGATCGCCCGGCCAACGCGCTGCGTTGACCAACAGCAGATCCGGGTCGTCGTCGCCGTCGTAGTCGAAGAAGGCGGCACCCGATCCCATCGTCTCGGGCATCAGCTTTGCGCCGCGCGCTCCGTTTTCGTGAACGAAGTCGATTCCCGCTGCGCGGGTGATGTCCGTGAAGCGCACATCGGGCGGCCGCTCCGTCAACTCCTGAACCTGCGGCCGGGTCGCCTCGGCCTCGTCGATGGGCTCGGGCTCGGGCGAGCGACTCCACAGCAGCAGTGCGAGCGCGATCCCCGCGCCGGCGACGATGACGGCGACGAGCGACTTGCGAAAGAACCGACCGATGACGGCGTCGTCCTCCGGCACGTGCTCGTCGTCGTGCTGCCGATCCGCATCTCCTCTCATTTCCGGCCACCCACCGACCCAGGCGGACCCTTTTCTCGCGGGGTTCCATCCACGCTCCCCGTGTAGGCGCCCGCACGCTGCAGGTCGTACACCACGATCGGCTCCGCGGCGTGATTTGCGGCCGGATTCTTCCGGCGGTGGAGATTGATCACATAGCCCGCGCTGTCATCGGGCTTGAAGCGCGCGTGCAGCGCGCGGTGCTCGGCTTCGCGCGCGGCGTCACCGAGGCGAGCGTAGACCTGCGCGAGGCCGTAATGTGCGGTCACGTTCTCTGGATCGATTTCGAGGGCGCTTTGGAAGCGGGCCTCGGCGGCGCGCAGCAATGCCTCCCGCTCTCGCGCGCGCTGCTCGCCGCGCTCGAGCTTCGAGCGCTCGAAGAGCGTGAGACCGAGTTCGTTCAGCACCCGGTAGTCCTTGCCGAAATCGAAGCCGCGATCGCGCGCGTCCTGGAAGCGCGTCTCGACGATGCTCTCGAAACTCGCGATGGCGTCGTCGAGGTGTCCGTTTTGCTTGTTCACCAGCCCGGTGAACCAGGCAACGGTCCAAGGTGGCGCCGGGGGCGAGAACGTCACCGCCCGTTCGAGCGCGCCGACCGCGTCGTCGAGCCTGCCTTCCTTGAAGTAGACGCGCGCCAGATTGAGCGGGCCGTCGGCGCGTCCGAGCGCCTCGACTTGCCGGAAGGCCTCTTCCGCCTGACGGAGTTCTCCCTTCTGCGAGCCGCTCGAACCCTTGCGGAGCAACCCGATCCCGTAATCGTTCCAGCGCATCCAACTCGGGAAGTCGGGCTCGTCCGCATGCGTCCCAGCCCCCCCGATCGGCACGCGCACCCGGTCGCTCGCCAGCGTCGCGATGGGAAGATCGTTCTGGTAATCCGCGCCGTAAACGTACTGCATGTAGATGGTGTCGAATTTTCGATAGTGGAGGCGAACGTCCACGTCGAGGCTGCCCTCGGCGTCTTCGGGCAGTCGAAAGCCGTACTGCACGGTGTCGGCTGCACCGGGTGGAATCTGGTGGCTGTAGAGCGATGTGAAGATCGCCTCGGCGTTGCGTCGATCGATGCGATTGCCCTCGCGGTCGAGCAGATAGCTGTTGACCGTGTGCGACCACGGGTCCAGCTCTCCTCGTTCGCCGAGCCCGCCACTGCGTCCGATCACCCGACCGCCCGACGAGACCACCACCTCGAGCCACACCTCGTTCGAATCGCTCGTCCCCTGGGTGAACGTGTGGCCCATCTTCAGCGTTCGGATGACGATCTCGAGCAGATAGGACTCGCCGGGAACGAGCGCCGGTAGCGCGGGCCGCAGTGGAGCGATCAGCTCGCCGTCGAGTGTGCCGCCGCGCCGGATCCCGAAGATGTCGACTCGCATCACACCCTCGAGAAATTTGCGGTGGGCGTCGATGACTTCGGGTCCCAGGCCGACTAGATGCGGGATCGCGGTGTTCGCAGACGGGAACAGGTGGCCGTGAATCTTCAGCACCCCCGAGTCATCGAAGAAATCCGCAGCGAAGTCGGACGACGCTTCGAGGGGCATGTGGCAACCGTTGCAGTTCTCCTGCGCGCGGGGCGGATAGTAGAAGCTCGACGCGCCATGCCCAGAGACGCCACTCAGCAGGAAGGCATCGTAGTGGTTCTGCCCCCGCAAGAATTTGTAGCCGTTGAGTTCCTCGGGCAGGTGCACCTTGTGACAGGTTCCGCAGAACTCTGCGCTCTGGTGCAGCGGTTTCAAAAAGGTCTTCTTGTGGAAATCCGGGTTGGCCTTGATGAGCTGCCGATTGACCCAGCGCAGCGCAGCGTTCTCGCTGAACGCGAACGGATAGTGGATGGGCTCCTCGATCGTGTAGTCGGCGTTGCCCCGCGGACTGTTGACGTGGCTGATCGCGTGACAGGCCGTGCAGGTGATCCCCGCCTGGGAGGACGGGTCGGACACGTCGCTGAGTTCGATGTCCATCTGATCGAAGTCGCCGCTGAAGAACGGAACCGGATCGTGGCAGCCGGCGCAGAAGCGCGCGGCCTGGGTGTCGCCGTCCCGCGCCAGGACCGCCTTGCGGGTGTTGCGGACCGAGAAGAGGTAGGCGGGATTGTTGAAGGAACTGAAACGATGAGCGCTCTTCGACCAACCGTCGTGGATGGATTCGTGGCACTCGGCGCAATAGTCGTCGAGCAGCAGCGCGCGCGCCGGGATGAAGTTCGCGCTGGCGGTTCGCGCGAGGCTCGGGAAGAAGTAGCGCTCGCTCGCCGCTGGACCGGGCTCGCCCCATTTGCGCGGATCCTGGGCGTGCAGCGCGACGAGTGCCACGGCGGTCAAGCCCGCCACGACCGCAAGCCGTCCCCCGACCGCCCAGCGGATCCGGCGACCCGCGAGTCGATGCAGGACGAACAACCAGACGATCACGAGCGGGCTCACGGCGTGGATCCAGTACGCGACACTCCGCAGCGCGGGATCGCGAAGCTGGATCATTCCGTCGACGCGCGTCACCAGCAGGCCGGCGACGATCAAGATCACGCTCGTCGAGAAGAGCGCGACGCCGGCGCGAACGGCGCGTCGATTGGGCCGGTTGCGGGCCGACAGCCCGTGAAGCGCCCCAAACGACAAGACCAGCGGAACCAGCGCCAGGCCCAGCACGAGGTGCATCAGGAACATCGACTGGTAGAAGTAGTTCTGGAGGGTCTGGCCGCTGGACCACTCGACGAGCCGGACGCCGACCAGATAGACGGAGTTGATGGCGATGAGCGACAGCAGCGTGAGCACCGCCAGCAGCAGCCAGCGCTGGCGGGGACTCACTGCCGGGACGTATCGTCGCCGGCCGGTTTTTCGAGCTTCTGCATCGCCGCGACCGGGGTCGCCGCTATCCGTCACCATGGCTGCCTCGAATCTCGAATCGAAACGCAATGGTAGTGAAGCTCATACGCGCTCAAAACGCAGGACCCGCTCCGCGCTGGCCGGCGAAAACGCGGCGCTTCAATCGGCTGCCCGGCGAGTGGCGAGATTCGAATCGCCAACCCGAATGCACGAACACTCGATCGGCGCCGAAGGGCGCTGCGTCGAATTTGCCTGCTCGAGCGCGGCGATCCGGGCATCGCCGCAATCCGGGCACCCGCTGATCCGCTCGACATCCCAGAGATCCGCGAATACGCGACCGCGCCCGGCGCGGATGCCGTAGTCGACCGCGGATTGGAGTTCGGCGAGATTCGTCTTCGAATAGAGCCCCCGCCCCGCGAGCGCATCGACGATCCCATTGCCGGGACGAACCGGAATCACCACACAGCACTCGACACCCAGCGAAAACGCGCAATCGATCGAACGCTTCGCCCACTCGACCCGCTCGGGGCCGAGGTGGCCCGGCGGCCCCAGCAAGATGAAAGCCCGCAGCCCGACTCCGTTGTCGGTCAGAAAACGGGCGGCGCGCTCGAAATCTTTCAGCGACATGCTGGGCTTGATGCGCGGCAGCAGCTCCGGATCCACCGTTTCGAGCCCGATGGCGACTTCGAGCCTCACCGGCGCAATCGCCTTCGCGAACGCGATGCATCGATCGTCCACGAACCGCGGGTGACACTCTACGATGACGGAGCGCTTCCCTACCAGCAGCTCCGCGATGCGCGGCAGATCCGCGCTCGGAATCGCCTCGGGGTCGAAGAAGCTGCCCGCGTTGTAGAGCTTGACGTGAGCCGCCTCGGGCAGGTGCGCGAGCGCCCACTCCACCTGCCCCGCCACCAGGCCGTCCGCAATGCGGTCCGTCAGGGTCTTCTGCCACAGGTCGCAGAAGACGCAGCGAAACGGACACTCCTGGTTGGTCAGGAAGACCGCGGCGACATCCTCGAGCTCGCCGGCGCGCGAGTACTCGCGCTCTACGAAGTACGCATAGGGCTTCGTGGGATCCAGCGAAGAGCGCGCGCCGCGCGCGGCGATGATCTCGCGATCAGGGATGCGCGGCAGCGGAGCCATCAAAAATCGATTGATAGAGCGCCCGGTACTCCGCGGGACGTTCGGGGAAGTGATCCTTCAGCAGGCTCTCGTGCGCGACACCGTGCTGGAACCGGCGCTTCTCGAAGACCGGCATCTCGAGGCCCGTAACGGCCCGCACGCCCTGCGAGACCACCTCTCCCTTGAGGCGATAGAGCGCCTCGTGATCCCAGTTCGTGAGTTCGATGAATGGAATCCCCTCCGAAACCTCGACGACATTGGGCAGCGTGAACGGGCTGAATCCCCGCAAGCCGTAGTGGTTGGCCGGCGCGTGGCTGCGCGCGCAGCCCCGGCTCATCCCCCCCGAATAGGTCAGCGAGTGCTTGATCGAATCGACACCCCAGCCTTCGTGGTACAGCATCGTGTTGTTCAGGACGCTTCGAATCGTCAGTTCCGGATTTTCCTCGATCGGGTAATCCTTGAGGTTTTCATCGCCGCCCTCGCCGTCCACGAGATGACACCAATCGGGATAGCGATCGCGAATACCGCGGCACAGCGCCAGTGCCATCGCCCCCGCCTGAACGTCGAGCGGCTTGTAATCTTCGATCACCCGGATCGCTTGCGCGAGATCGATGTAATCGAGCGGCACCTCGATCGGTTCGTGGAAGATCTGGAGATCCAACTCGGCGAGAAAGCGCCGCGCCTGGTCGAGATCCGCTCCCGATCGGTCCACGCTGAGCGTGAACGCCTTGAGCCGCCCGGGGTTCATCCCGAGTTCGCAGATCGCGTGATAGAGCACCAGGAAGACCGCTCCGCTATCGATCCCACCCGAAAAGCTCACACCGATCGGATCTTCCGCGGGAATCGTCTTCAGCCATTTCTCGATTTCTGCCGCGAGTGCACCGACGTATCGCCGACCGATCTCGGCGGTGTCGCCGGGAAGGGTTTCGCGCGCGGGCGCAAAGAAGCGCCGATAGGTGGGATTGGGATCGGGGCAACCGATCAGCTCGACTTCCGTGAGGTGATGCGCGGGGACCATGCGCGTGTAGCTGGGATGGAATTGATCGCCGAAGCCGTGCTCGTCGAGCCACGCCTTGATCGTGTCGATCCGGTGCGCGACCAGCAATGCGGGACCTTCGCTCTGCTTGACGATGAAATAGCGCATCGGCAGCTGCAGCGAGCGCGCCAGCCGGACGGACTGCCCGCGCCGTGCAACCAGCGCGAAGTGGCCGTCGATCTCGCGAATTCGCTGAACGTCGCCATCGGCCACGCGCTCGCGAGCTTCCGCGAGGGACATGCCGAAAATGACGTTGCGATCGGGATCCGTGAGATCGAAGACTTCTCGAATGACCTGGGGCTCGACCATTGGCAGACCTCCCGCTCTGAGTGGCGAATTCCGCTCTAGACCGAGAAATCTACGCGATCGAGCGGATGCGAGCCAGAAGGGGTCGTCAACAGCCGCGCGTCGGCTTCACGCGGGCATGCGGATCACGCGGCCGGGCCCAACCGGGCTCGCGTTTGGTCGACGCAGGGAAAGAGCTGGGCTGGATCCAGCGGCTCCGGAGCACTTCGGAGCGCCTCGATACAATCCCCGAACAACCTGCGCCGCGCCGCCTTGCGGCGCGCGACGTGCATCTCGTCAGAGCGCGTGTCTCCCTCGCCGAGCACGCCGCGAACGGCCTCCTCCTTTTCGAATGACGCACTTGCGCGCTCGAGCAGAGTCCGCGCGGTGTCTGCGTCACCGCGCTTCCAGGCGATGTACCCATCCAGATACAGAGCCGTGGTCGATCGCGGGTTCATTCGATAGGCGACTTCGAGATGCTTCTGGGCGGCGTCGAGCTTGCCCTGCGCGACATTCACCTCTCCCCAGAGCATCGGCGGGCGACTTTGTTCCCGATTGATGCGGTGCGCGGTTTCGAACGCCTTCGCCGCGGCATCCAGATCGAAGAATTCGCCGGCAACGGGCAGCGTGTGCAGGATGCCCAGTTGGACCCAAGCACGAGAACTCCCGGCATTGAGGCGAATCAACTCCTCCCAAGACGCGCCGGCTTCGGCGTAGCGTTCGAGTTCGAGCAGGCTGTTGCCGCGGTAATAGAGCGTGTCTTCGTGTCGGGGATCGATGGTCGCCATCTCGTCGTAGACGGCGATTGCCTCTTCCCAGTTCCCATTGACGAAGAGCTCCTGCGCGTGCCGGTTGAGCTTCCAGAAGCGCTTCTTCTCCTCACGCGTGAGGTCCGAAGCCACGTTTGCAACCAGTGCGCGCTTGGAGATGGCGGAGTGTCGTCGCGCCGATTGATTCGTCACGCCGCCGACGCTCGCGGAATCGCGGACGGGCTGTGGCGGGCGCCCCTCTTCCAGCAGCCACAAGCGATTCAGCTCCAGCTCGCTCCACACTTCCTGGCTTCCGCCGGGCCAGGTGATTTCGACGCTGTCCAGCTTCGCTGCCTCACCGAGTCCGAACAGGACATCGGAAAAATTTTGCGAGAGATACGAAGGCCCCGCACCGGCCTCCCGCAGGTAGGCGCGATCCCCTGCGCACACGACGATTCGCGCGCCGAGGCCCGACGGATGACCGCTGTGGGCCCGGAGCCTGAATCCAATCCAGTTTCCCGTGGGCGAGTCGTTGCGCAACAACCGCGCCCTGCCCCCGTGGCGGATGATGAACAGGTCGGCGTCCCCATCCGCGTCGTAGTCGGCGAACGCCGCTCCGCGCCCCACCCCCGGCACTTCGGCGCGGAAACCCGCTTCTGCGCCCACCTCGAAGAACCCCTCGTCCGGGCCGCTGTTCCAGTACAGATGGGGGTGCATCGGCACCATCTCGGTCGGGTTGTCGCGCTTTTGCAGCGTGCTGCCGTTGGAGACAAACAGATCCAGCCAGCCGTCGTTGTCGAAATCGACGAACGCGGTTCCCCATCCGACCAGATCGAGCGCGATCTGACCGAGCCCGACGCGGTCGGCGTCGTCTCTGAACCGAAGCTTGGCCGCCGAACCTTGGGCCCGGCTCTCGGCGGTCAGGTTCGAGAACAGCGCGTTTTCTTGCGCGACCCAGTGTGTCAGGAAGAGATCGAGTTCGAGGTTCCCATCCCAATCGCCTACACCGATTCCCATCGAGCTGCGGTAGTCGGCCACGAGCGCTTCATAGCTGACGTCCTGGAAGGTTCCGTCGCCGCGGTTCCAGTACATCCCGTTGTCCGATACGTCGTTCGCCACGTACAGATCGGGCCAACCGTCGCCATCGAAGTCCGCCCACGCGGCGGACAGGCTGCGGCCGATTTCGGCCTGCACGCCGGCGTATTCGGCGCGCTCGTCGAATACACCATCCCCTCGATTGACGTAGAAGTGATTGCGCTGGGGCGGATGCGAAGACGGATTGATGGTGAACGGATTTTCCGCATCGCCGACCCCCGCGGCATCGCTGCCGGGGGGTTCGGGGATGTAGCTCACGTAGGCGCACACGTAGAGATCGAGATCACCGTCGAGATCGAAATCCGCCCAGGAGGCGCCGGCCCAGAACGCCTCGGCCTCCAGGCCCGCACGCGCGGTTACATCGCGGAACGTTCCGTCCCCCTGGTTCTCCCAGAGGATGTTGCGCCCCCACGACGTGACGAAGAGGTCTTCGTCGCCATCGGCGTCGTAGTCGCCAAAGCTCGCGCCCATTCCGCGGTGCGCGGCGCCGACACCTGCCGCCTCGGTGACGTCTTCGAAAGTCCCGTCGCCCCGGTTGCGAAAGAGGCGATCCGTCGCGGGCGACGCGGCCATTTCCGCGTCGGGCACGCCGAGCGGCGCGGCGAAGTTGACCAGAAACAGATCGGGCCAGCCGTCCCCGTCGTAGTCGCCCCAGGCCCCGCCGGACCCCATGTCCTCGGGAATCTGGCTCGTGCGCTGGAACGGGAAGTGCTCGAAGTGAATGCCCGCCTGCTCGGAGACCTCTGTGAACCGCAGACTCGTGGGCGGCCGTTCGTGGCTTCGGTCCAGGCTTCGGGTGATCCCCTCTCGCTCCTGGCCGGCCACGTACCGTTCTTCACTCGTCCAGTGCCGGATTGCGATGAACACCGCAATCAGCAAAACGAATAGCGAGCACAGAATCAGGGTCTTTCGGATCAAGCGACCGCGCTTGGTCAACTAGCCTCCTCGATCCGAATCGTCTTCTCGTCCACCGACATCTGGATCACGGGCGCGGTGAGTCCGCTGTCTTCACCGAACATGAAGTTCAGCAGGTATTGATCGGCCTTGCGATAGTCGAGCGACGCCTTCACGTGAAGCGCCCGCGACTCGCCGGGCGTGCTGACCTGGAAGTCCAGATGCGGATCCTCGCTGCCGCGCGCCTCATCGGCGGGGATCACCGATGAAGACGGGCAGACGACCGTGTAGCGCGCGACATCGCTGAACCCCGGAAAGATCGCGCGCCGGTATCGCACGCCGACCATCTCCCACAGGTTGTGCCGGTCGATCAGGTTTCCGTAGCGGTCCACGGGCTCGGCCTTGAACATGAAGGCACCGGGATTGATGAAGTGCGCCTGATCCCGGTTTCCACTCGTCATCACGACGTTTCCCTGATCGTCGGTCACCTCCAGGTTGATCCACGACTGGATGATGTCCAACGGTCCCGTGGGAAAGTCGTGGC
>JAHEEJ010000054.1 GCA_024640705.1 Deltaproteobacteria bacterium | reverse complement strand
GCTACGCGATCGCCATGCTGGATCTCACGGACCCCGCCAAGCCACGCTATGCGGCCCACAACCCGGAGAAGGACCAGAATCCGGGCAGCGTCGGCAAGCTGATGGTCGGTCTCGCGTGGTTCCAGGCCCTCGCCGACGTCTACCCCGACGACACCGCGGCGCGCGACGCGCTCTTGTACAAGACCCACCACGTCGCGGACGCGTTCATCCGCTCGGACAGCCACAAGGTTCCATTCTGGCAGCCCGGGGATAACGACGTCGTGTACCGCCCGATTCAAGAGGGCGACGATGGCAACCTCTGGACCTGGCTCGACTGGATGATGTCGAGCAGCTCCAACGCCGCGGCCAGCACGGTGATGTCCCAGCTCGTGCTGCTCTCGCACTTTGGCGCCGAGTACCCCGTCTCTGCGGAAACCGCCGCCAAATTCTTCGCCGACACCCCCAAGTCGAAGCTCTCGAGCATCTACGCCAAGGCGATCCAGACCCCGCTCACCCGCAACGGCCTCGACGTCGGCAAGCTGCGCCAGGGGAGCTTCTTCACGAAGGAGGGCAAGGCGCGCATCCCGGGGACCAACAGCTTGGCGACGCCACTCGAACTGCTGCGTTACATCGTCAAGATGGAAAAGGGGACACTCGTCGACCCCTATTCGAGCCTCGCCCTCAAGCGCCTGATCTACCTCTCGGAAGGCCGGATCCGCTACGCGTCCTCACCCGCCCTGCGCCGGGCGGCGCTCTACTTCAAATCCGGATCGCTGTACAACTGCAAGAAAGAACCCGGTTTCGAATGCGGGAAGTACAGGGGAAATGTGAGAAATTACTTGAACTCGGTCACGATGGTCGAAACCAACGAACCCGGGCGCCAGCTGCAGTACATCGTCGTGCTGCTCTCGAACGTGCTGCGCAAGGATTCGGCCCAGATCCACAAACAGCTCGCGACCGAAATTCACGAACTGATGGAACGCGATCACCCGATCGCCGACGCGTCGCCGGATCGCAAGCCGATGCTCGACGACGGATCCGACGAAGCCGCGATTCAGCGCGTCATCGATGAAATCAATTCGGGCAAGCCCGCCGCGCCAATCGACGAAATCGACTCGGACGAGTCAGACGTCAGCGAGCGGCCTGGTTCGCGCTGAGCGGACGCTGATCGGCCATCGATTCGTCGGAAACCACCAGGCCATCGAGCGCGGTGATGATCCGCCCGAGCCAGCGCGTCTTCGTCGGGTTGTTGGCCAGCGCGACAGCGATGTAGCGATGCCCGTCCCGCTCGACGAGGACGCTGTCCGAGTGGTAGGTGGACCAGGAGCCCGACTTGCGCGAAATGGCCGCCGCGGGGTCGATCTCCCGAAGCGCTCGCACGAACTTGTGATTCAGCTCGGTGCCCGCGAGGATCTCGCGCATCTTCCGGCTGTGCTCGGGTGTCACGAGATTCTCGGTCGCGAGCAGGTAGTAGAAGCGCGCCACCTGCATCGCCGTCGCGCCGTGCGAAAGGTTGTGAAGCGGGTCTCGCCGCCACAAGCCGGCTTTCGCATAGTCCTTTCCGACCCAAAGACCGCCGTTGTGTTTCGGATCGTAGAGGCGGTAGCGCGGCGACAGCAGCACACGGGCGATGTACTCCTTGCCGACCTTGTGCATCATGGCCGTTGCGTCGCGGTTGGATGAAGCCTTGATCATTCGGCTCAGGCGGGCCTCGGTGTCCGGGTCGAGCGTCATCTTCCCCTGGGCGATCTTTTCGAACGCCGCCAACAGCACCGCGATCTTGGGGAGACTGGCGGCGTACATCATCTCGTCGCCGTTGATCGAAGCCACCCGAGGCGGCCCCGGATACGACAGATCGACCAGCGCCACGCTCAGCTGCTTCTTCCGCGCTTCGTCATCGAGCCCCAGATCGACCAATGCGTGTTCGACGCGCTTCTGCAGCGCGGCGTCCCGATAGTCCCAGAGCGGCGCGTTGTCTTCGAAGCGGGCGATGCCGTCGAGCTCCATCAACCCCTGGATGCTCGTCGTCTCGATCACATCCCAGTAATCTTCCCCGACGTCTCCCAGGTCGTCGGCACCGACAGCCAACGGGAAGGCGAAGACGAGTGCCACGATCAGACACCACGGCGCCACTGCTAACCGCCCCCTACCGCGGCGTTGGCGAGCGTCAGCTTCCGGTGTTCGCGGATCAAGACGATCGACGCCCCGAGCCAGACCAGCACGAGCGCTACGTTGAACGCGAAATAACCCTGATTCGAGAGAGCGATCACGTTCGTGCCGAACCACACGGTCGCAGCGGCAAGGCCGTCGCCCAAGCGTACAAAGATGGTATCGATCGCGGGTTTGCATTTGAACTTCATCTCACTCGTAGTAGGGAGCCACAGCACGTTACGGGCCGTGTTGTTGATCGAATAATCGGTCGAATTCTCGGCGATCTTCATGACTTTGATCACGATGAGGACCGGCACGAGCGCCATCGCGGCGTAGGAGAACAGGGCGATCACGGGCAGCATCAGCAATATGACACCGAATCCGCCGTATTTGAGCAATCGGGAGGCGACGAGGGCCTGGAGGACGAGCGCGGCCGCGTTCACCCAGGTGAAGAAGTTGCCGTAAAAGGCCGCGACACCGTCCTTCGTGAAGGAAGCGGCCACGGCCGGATCGGTGAGGCCCTTTTCGGCGACCTCCTCTTGCAGGAACTCCACGATCACGCTGTAGAGGAGGTTCTCCCCGTTGGTATTGACCCAGTTCAGCAACAGCGTGATGGCGGCCGCGGCGACCAGGAACCGGCTGGTCGCGATCATCGCGAGCCCACCCCGCGATTTTTTGGCGCGCGGGGTCTCGGCCTCGCCAGCGGGCTTTTGGGCCGCCCCTCCCCCTTCCCTGGCGTCCACGAAGCGGGTCAACGCGATCGAGAACGCCAACGGCGCGAGCGCCGCGAGCAGCAGCACGTCGGCGCCGAACTCCGCCCCCTTGACCATCGGGGTCACGACCGAGGATCCGAATGCGGCACCGCCGGTCGCCCCGATCGCGATCATCGGCATCAGGCGCCGCCCCCGCTCATCGGTGTAGATGTCCGCTGCGAAGGTCCAGAATTGCGCGATCACGAACAATCCGAAGATCGACACCCAGATGTAGAACGCGAAGCCGATTCCCGGGATGACGTCGAGCGAACCACCGGGACGCCAAAGGAAGAAGAGCGCCAGATTGGACATGCAGAACAGGGTGGCCCACGTGATCAGTGTGCTGCGATGCAGTCGGTCCGACAGCCACCCATACCACGCGACGACCGGCAGCAACACGAGACTTTGAGCCACCGCCGAATAGGCCTTGAGCTCTTTCGGCTCGAATCCCGGGATGTTCGTAACGGACAACCACCCCTCCCGCAGCGGCTTGACGAAGTAATAGGCGCAGAGCAACAGGAAGACGTTGACGAACATCAGCACCGCGGTGACGCCCTCGCCCGGGCGCACTTCCGTGAACAGGCGCAGAAATCGTTCGAGTCGCGAAAGTTGCATGTCCGTTGGCATTCCCCGAGCGCCCGTTTCGGCGGGCGGCTCCAACTGTAGTATCGCGCCCCGACGGAATCGAGCAGACGCCGGAATCTCCCAAGCGAGCCTCAAGCGCTCACCCGCACCCATCGATAGGAGAGATCCGGAGCCCAGACCGGCGGAGAGGAGCGGATTGCGAATCGCGCTGACGTCCGAAGGCACGCGCGGCGACATCGATCCGCTGCTCACACTCGCGGAGCGATTCCGAGAGCACGGCCACGAGGCCTTACTCTGCGCTTCCCCAGATTTTGCAGAGGAGGCCGCAGCGAGGCAGCTCGAATTTTACCCGATCGGACACAGCGTCCGGGAATTCATGGGCGAGCACGCCGACGCGGTGGCTCGGGGCGGCCTCGCGCTGCTGCGTTCGGTTCGGAAATACCTGATGACCGCGCTCACCGAGCAGTTCGAGCAGCTGCCCAAAGCGGCTCGGGGTGCCGACCTGATCATCGGCGCGGGCGTGCAGGCCGCCGCGGCCTCGACGGCCGAGATCTATGGCATTCCCTACCGCTACGTGGTCTGCTGTCCGAGCCTGCTTCCCTCTCCCGAACATCCACCCGTATTCACGCCACTCGCGCGATCGACACCCTGGCTCAACCGGCGACTCTGGAGCCTCTCCCGGATCGCGTTCAACCTCGGCATGCGGCCCGCCCTCAACCGGCACCGACGCGCGATCGGGTTGCCGCCGGTCTCGGACCTGCTCGATCACCTGCTTTCGGCGCGCCCGGTCGTCGCCGCAGACCCACTGCTCGGCGCGCTCCCCTCGTGCTGCCCCCTGCCCTTCGATCAAATCCCGTGCCTCCACGCTTTCGACCCCCAGCCTCTGCCCGCCAAACTCGAGGCGTTCCTCGACTCTGGACCGCCACCCGTCTACCTCGGCTTCGGCAGCATGACCGACCCGGCTCCCGCCGCGACGACGCGCATCCTGCTCGATGCGATCTCGAAGGTCGGGTGTCGCGCGCTGATCTCCGAGGGTTGGGCGGCGCTGGGAGCTGGAGCGCTTCCCGAAGGCGTGATGCAGTTGGGAACGGTTTCTCACCCTGCACTGTTTCAGCGGGTCGCGGCGGTCGTTCACCATGGCGGCGCCGGCACCACGACGACCGCGGCGCGCGCGGGGGTTCCGCAGATTCTCGTCCCCCACCTGCTCGACCAGCACTACTGGGCCCAGCGCGTGCAGCGGCTCGGGATCGGAGCCCCTTCGATTCGACGCACCCGGCTCACGGCGGACCTGCTGGGCGACACGATCGCCGCGACGCTCGAAAACGAGCTCGTTGCCGAACGCGCTCGGGATCTGGGCGGGCGCTTGCGCGAAGGCCTCGGAGCGGACCCGACCGGCGTCTTCCTGGCGCGCCACAGCCCCCCCAGCGCTGTGTAAAGACCCAACATCCACGATGGGTTACAGCACCGAGTGGAATGCTCGAGAAGTGTTTCAAGTGACACAGCAAGACCGCCGATTCAACGGTGGCGGAGTTTGCCCAACGCTTGATGGGTCCCAATGGAATACCACGAACAGACACCTTCGATCCTGCTGCTTCACGATGGGGAGTTGGCCAACCTGGCCGAACTCGTCGAGTCGCTCGGCGGGATCGATCGGCGCGGGCATCCGACCGAGTTGGACCGCGGCAGGGCCTGGGATGTCATCATCGCGAGCGCGAGTCGCATGCTCGAACTGCACGAGCATCTAACGGACACTTCAGCGGTTCGAATCGCAGTCCTCGATGGAGATTCGAAAACACTTCGCAAGATGCTCCACCGGGTCGATACGGATCTCTTGGTTCGGCAGCCGGTGCATCCCACGGCATTGAGGCTGTTGATCCTCCACGCCCTCTACCGCGGCCCCGAGAAGCGCCGCACCACCCGTGTCAGCATCGGCGCTCCGATCCGCTTTCGCATCGGACTGCGCCGCCACACGGCGGTTCTGGCTGAACTCTCGACCCGCGGCTGTCGGATGATGGCGGCCCCGAAATGCCATCGCGCCGTACCCGATCGCTTGGTGAAGGTCGTCCTGCCACCCGAAATCACCAACGACAGACGCCCTCTCTCGCTGCGAGGGCACGTCATGCGTGTCACGAGTGCCCACGAGGGCGATGACATGATCGCTGTCCTCTTCGAGTTGCTCGGAGAAGCCGCGCGCAAACGGCTCGAGTCGATCGTCTCGGCTCACAGCCACGGTCCGGCCGTGCTCGACGAGGCAATTTCGCGCGCGATCCACTCCGCACCAACCGCTCCCGAGGCTCGCGAACCGCAGCCGCCGGTTCGCGAAGATCCCGCCGACGATCCCGCCGATCAAGCGGCGAGCGAACGGCGCATCCAGGAACGGCACGCGATCACGCGTCGCATCATCGCCCTGGGCGACGAAGCCGCTCGCGTGCTCATCGGCCGGGACCTTTCGGTCGGCGGAATGCGGATCGACCCAACGCCCGGATTCAGCCTGGGTGACCGCCTGAAGGTCGCCGTCCACGTCCGGGCCGACGGTCAACCCCTGGTGGTGTCGGCTGAAATCACGCGCGACGACGGACCGGGCGGGATGGCGTTGCGTTTCGTCGATCTGAGCCCGGCGGCGCGCGCCTGCCTGGACGAAATGGTCGGCGCACTCCCCAGCATCCTCGAATCGAACCGCGCGACAGAGGATGCGGGTGTGGTGGTTTCTGAAGTCGTCGAGCGACGCGCGAGCTGACTGGCGGAAGACGCGCTAGAGCGAGAGCGGCGGCGCATCCCTTTTGGCGCCGTCATCGGCGCTGCCGGATTCGGTCGACTCGACGGGCGCGGCCTCTTCAGCGCGCTCCAGTTCCGCCGAGGGCTCCGCAATCTGAGGGACGGGGAGTCCCTCGGTGAGCCCCACGAAGCCCTCCGGGCACAACGTGCTCGCGCCCTTCGTCAGATGCTCGTAGACGGATCGATACTGAACGGTCAGGTCGCGCAGCAGATCCGAAGTCCCCGAGAAGTGATCCAGCACGTTCAGCCGGTAGGCGGCGTGCTCCTCCCGGGCTGCCGCGAGTTGCTCGAGAAGGTCCTCCATCTCCGCCGCGAGGCGGGAATTTTCTTCCTGCGCGTCCACCAGCTGCTCTTCCAATTCGCGCCGACGGTTCGCACCTGCACCCGTCAAACGCCCGACCAAGAACGCCGCGACGGCCACTACGAGCCCCGCAGCAACCAGATACCCAATCAGATCCGGACTCATCCGAGTTCCCTCCACTTCTGCAATCGGCGCCACGACGGAGGGTGATAAACTCGCGCTCCGGGCGCAATGGAAAGATTCCCGCGCCCCACTCTTGACGATTTCGACAGATTCTCCACCTTCCGCGCGCCCCCCTGTTGGATTCCGAGGCCATGGCTTCCAAGAAAATCGCTTATGACGAGAGCGCGATCCAGACGCTCGACGCGCTCGAGCACATCCGCCTGCGCAGCGGGATGTACATCGGGCGCATCGGCGACGGCAGCCACCCGCTCGACGGCATCTACGTCATGCTCAAAGAGGTGCTCGACAACGCCATCGACGAATTCATCATGGGCGAAGGCAAGACCATCGAAATCGATCGCGAAGGCGACGAAATCAATGTGCGCGATTTCGGGCGCGGGATTCCGCTGGGCAAGCTGATCGACTGTGTGAGCCGAATCAACACCGGTGGAAAATACAACGACGACGTCTTCCAGTTTTCGGTTGGCCTCAACGGCGTGGGCACCAAGGCCGTCAACGCACTGTCGTCCAGCTTCGAGGTGACCAGCTGGCGAGATCGGCGCTACCGCACGGCCCAGTTCGAACGCGGCGTGCTCCAGAAGGAGAAGAAGGGCCGGGACCCCGAAACGCCGCCGGGCACCCTGGTTCGCTTCGTCCCCGACCGCGAGATCTTCGACACTTTCGCGTGGAACGAAGAGTTCATCGAAAACCGGCTCCGGTATTACGCCTATCTGAACGCGGGCTTGAGCATCGTCTTCAACGGGCGGCAATTTCACAGCGCGGATGGACTCGCCGACCTCCTCCGTCACGAAATCGGCGACGAACCCCCGCTCTACCCGATCATCCACAGCCGCCAGGAGCGGCTCGAATTTGCGTTCACCCATACCCACAACTACGGCGAGACCTACTTCAGCTTCGTCAACGGCCAATACACGAACGACGGCGGAACCCACCAGGCGGCCTTCCGTGAGGGCCTCTTGAAGGGCGTCAACGAGTTCGCCAACCAGAGCTTTTCCGGGGACGACGTCCGGGACGGAATCGTCGGATCCGTCAGCATCCGACTCCAGGACCCCGTCTTCGACAGCCAGACCAAGAACAAACTCGGGAGCACCGAGGTGCGCGGCTGGATCGTGCCTGCCGTCAAAGAGCAGATCGTGCTCTGGTTGCACCAGAACCCGAAGGCCGCCGAACTCCTGATCGAGAAGATCAAGGCCAATGAGCGGATCCGCAAAGAACTCGCTTCGATCAAGAAGGACGCGCGCGAGCGCGCCAAGAAGGTCGCGATCCGGATCCCGAAGCTCACGGATTGCAAGTTTCACTACGACCAACCGCGGGCCAAGCGGCGCGACGAGACGACGATCTTCATCACCGAGGGCAATTCCGCCGCTGGCGTGATGGTGCAGAGCCGGGACGTCTACACCCAGGCCATCTTCGCACTGCGCGGCAAGCCGCTGAATTGCCACGGCCTCAAGCGCGACGCCATCTACAAGAACGAAGAGCTCTACAACCTGATGAAGGCGCTCGGGATCGAGGAAAGCATCGAAGGGCTCCGTTACAACCGGGTCGTGATCGCAACCGACGCGGATGTCGATGGCATGCACATCCGCAACCTGCTGCTCACGTACTTCTTGCGCTACTTCGAGGATCTGGTCGTCAAGGGACACCTCTATTTTCTCGAGACGCCGCTGTTTCGGGTGCGGAACAAGAAAGAAACCCGCTACTGCTACTCGGAGGCGGAGCGCGACGAAGCGCTCGAGGCCGTGCGCGGAGCGGAGACGACCCGCTTCAAGGGGCTGGGAGAAATCAGTCCCCACGAATTCGCACCCTTCATCTCCGACGACATGCAGATTTCACCGGTGATGATTCACAACCTGGGTGAAGTCACCCAGTGCCTCGACTTCTTCATGGGACGCAACACGCCCGACCGCAAGCAATTCATCGTCGACAACCTCGCGACCGAAGTGATCTAGGAGCTAGCGATGTCTCAGCTTCAAGATCTGATGCGGCGAAACTTCATCGACTACGCGAGTTACTCGATCCTCGACCGCGCGATTCCCGACCTGCGCGATGGCCTGAAGCCGGTTCAACGCCGGATCCTCCACACCCTCTTCGAGATGCACGACGGCCGCTATCACAAGGTCGCCAATGTGGTCGGCGAGACGATGAAGTTGCACCCCCATGGCGACGCGGCGATCGGCGACGCGCTGATCGTGTTGGCCAACAAGGACTACTTCATCGACAAGCAGGGGAACTTCGGCAGCATCCTGACCGGCCACCCCGCGGCGGCACCGCGCTACATCGAATGCCGCCTCACCCCGCTCGCGCTGGAGACGATCTTCAACGAAGACCTCACCGAATTCCGCCCCAGCTACGACGGCCGCAACCGGGAGCCGATCGTCTTCCCGGCAAAGATTCCGATCGCGTTGATGCTCGGATCCGAAGGCATCGCGGTCGGGATGGCGACGCGCATCCTGCCCCACAACCTCGCGGAACTCTGGGAGGCGCAGATCGCCATCCTCCACGGCGAGGAGATCGAACTCGAACCGGACTTTCCCCAGGGTGGCATCGCGGATGTCTCGGAGTACGACGACGGTCGCGGCAAGGTCGAGATCCGGGCCCGACTCCGCGCGCCGGATCCAAAGCGCATCGTGATCACCGAACTCGCCTATTCGACGACCACGGAGAGCTTGATCGCCTCGATCGAGGCCGCGGTCCAGAAGGGCCGGGTCAAGGTCGCGACGATTCACGACTACACGACGGATCGGGCCGAAATCGAACTCGTGCTGTCGCGCGGCGCGACGGCCAAGGAAGTCATCCCGCAGCTCTACGCCTACACGGATTGCAGTGTCTCCGTGACTTCGAGCATCGTTTTGATTCGCGATCGGCGCCCCGTGCAGCTGTCGGCGACCGCGGTGCTGCGCGAACTCACCGAAAACCTCCGCGAGCAGATCCGAGCCGAACTCGAATGGGAGCAAAAGCAGCTGCTCGAGCGCAAGCACTGGCTGACCCTGGAGGCCCTCTTCGTCGAGCACAAGATCTACCGCCGAATCGAAACCGCCGAGACCGATCGCGCCGTACGCAAGGAAGTCAAGGACGGCATGCAGGAACACGCGGATCAGCTCGTCCGCCCGCTCGTCGACGACGACATCACCAGCCTGCTCGGCCTGCGCATTCGGCGAATTTCCGCCTACGACAAGGCGAAGAACCGGGGCGAAATCGAGGACATCGACGGGAAGCTCGTCGAGGTCGCCACGAAACTCGAGCATCTGACGCGCACGGTCATCGAAACCATCGAGGGCTTCATCGAGCGCTTCGGTGCAGACTTCCCGCGCCGGACCACGACGCAGAATTTCGATGCGATCGACAAGAAGGTCGTTTCCCAGCAGAGCATCAAGCTCTACTACGACCGCACGACGGGCTTCTTCGGATCGTCGGTGAAAGCCGACAAGCCCACCCTATCGGTTGGCGAATACGATCTGATCCTCGGAATCGCCAGCGACGGCAGCTACCGAATCATGACGCCGCCCGAGAAGATCCTGTTTACCGGTCGACTGATCCACTGTGCGACCTTCGATCCCGACCGTGGCGCCGAGTTCACCGTGGTCTACCGCGACAGCGCGAAGATGCTCTACGGCAAGCGGATCCAGATCGACAAGTTCATCCGCAACCGCGAGTACCAGTTGATCAAGGACAAGGCCGGCAAGGTCGACCTGCTGCTGGCGCCCGATGAGGCCGGTGAAATCGCCTTCGAGTTCGCGCCCGCACCGCGACAGCGCGTCAAGGCGGGTAAATTCAATCTTGCAAAGCTCGAAATCACGGGAACGACTGCGCGCGGCGTGCGGCTGTCCGCAAAGCCCGTCAAGAGCGTCAAGTGCACGCAACGCGGCAGCGCCAGGGCGAAGGCGCGGAGCAGGGCAAAAAAGCCCGACCGTACCGACAAGGCGACCCAATCCTCGCTGTTCTAGACAACCGCCGCCGATACAGTCTCGAGCGTCACGGTGCTAGCAACCGCCGTCGCGAGCGTGGAGCCGCCCTGTGAGCGGGGCTGAAATCCGGGATCCGGGTCGAAAGATTGGGATTCCGATCGCTTTGGAATACTCTAGTGCGGCCGTGTGTCGAGCGGAGGGGAACAGCCGGCAATGTCTCGAGATTTGGTTCAGATCCAGCTAGGAGCCGATGCCAGTCGGCGCGCCCAGCGGCGCCCACCGTGGATCCGGGTCCGCTCGGCTTCGAATTCGTCCGGCTATCGCGAAACCCGCGAACTGATGCGCTCGCTCGAACTCAACACGGTCTGCGAAGAAGCGGCCTGCCCGAACATGGACGAGTGCTGGTCGGCGAAGCACGCGACGGTCATGATTCTGGGGAGTGTCTGCACCCGCAAATGCGGCTTCTGCAACGTCGCGACGGGCCGACCAGACCCGCTCGATCGGGAGGAGCCGGCGCGTCTGGCCCGCGCGGTGACGGCGCTCGACCTTCGCCACATCGTGATCACCTCGGTCGACCGCGACGACCTTCCGGATGGCGGTGCCGAGCAATTCGAGCGCTGCATCCAGGAAGTCCGGTTGGCGGCACCGGCGACGACGATCGAGGTTCTCACGCCGGATTTCCTGCGCAAACCGGGAGCCATCGAGCGCGTCGCCGCAGCCCGCCCGGACGTCTTCAACCACAACCTGGAAACGGCACCGCGGCTGTACCGGGTCGCCCGTCTGGGCGCCGATTACCGCCACTCGTTGGATCTCCTGCGGCGAGCCAAGCAACTGGTGCCCGCAATCTTCACCAAATCCGGGATCATGGTCGGGATCGGCGAAACCGCCGACGAAGTCCTCTCCGTGATGGACGACCTGCGCGAGGCGGACGTCGACTTCATCACGATTGGCCAGTACCTGCGCCCCACCCAGCAGCACCTGCCGATGGACCGCTACGTCACACCGGATGAGTTCGAAGACTACGCGCGCGCCGCGCGAGAAAAGGGGTTCTTGATGGTCTCGTCGTCTCCGCTGACGCGCTCCTCGTACCACGCCGATGCCGATTTTCAGCAACTCGTCGCCGCGCGCGAACGCGCGCTCGGCGCTGCAAGTTGAAATCAGGATCCAGACAGGGCGTTCGCAATGCCGATTAAGTCCGTCAACGTCAACCCGGACCTCGATCCCGAGGAAACCGAAGAGTGGCTGGAAGCACTCGAATCGGTCTACCAGAAGGAGGGGATCGCGCGCGCCCATTATCTGATCGAACGACTCATCGATCAGATGCGACGCTCCGGAGCCCACCTGCCCTACAAAGCAACCACGGCCTACGTCAACACGATTCACGAGGACGCAGAGCCGGAGGTGCCGGGCGAACCGGGGCTGGAACATCGGATTCGTTCGATCATTCGCTGGAATGCGCTGGCGCTCGTCGTCCAGGCCAACAAGATCAGCGCCGAATACGGCGGACACATCGCGAGCTTCGCCTCGGCAGCGACGCTCTACGACGTCGGTTTCAATCACTTCTGGCGCGCGACCGGGCACGAGTGCGGGGGCGATCTCGTCTACATCCAGGGGCACTCCTCGCCCGGCATCTACGCCCGCGCTTACTTGGAAGGGCGATTGAGTGAGGAACAGCTGCGCAACTTCCGTCGCGAGGTCGAGACCGACGGCCTCTCCTCCTATCCCCACCCGTGGTTGATGTCGAGCTTCTGGCAATTCCCGACCGTGTCGATGGGACTCACCCCGCTATTCGCCATCTACCAGGCGCGCTTCCTCAAATATCTCGAAAATCGCGGAATTCTCGAGGACACGGGGCGCAAAGTCTGGGCCTTCATGGGTGACGGCGAAATGGACGAGCCCGAGTCGCTCGGCGCGATCTCGCTCGCGGCTCGCCAGCAACTCGACAACCTGATCTTCGTGGTCAACTGCAACCTCCAGCGCCTCGATGGGCCCGTGCGCGGCAATGGCAAGATCATCCAGGAACTCGAAGGCGTTTTCCGCGGCGCCGGCTGGAACGTCATCAAGGTCATCTGGGGCGAGCGCTGGGATCCGCTGCTCGCGAAGGACAAGGACGGCCGGTTGTTGCGCAGGATGGAAGAAGCGCTCGACGGCGACTACCAGAACTTCAAGAACAAGGGCGGCGCCTATACGCGCGAGAAATTCTTTGGCAAGGATCCGGAGCTGCTCCGGATGGTCGAACACATGACGGATCACGAAATCTGGCTGCTCAACCGCGGCGGGCACGATCCCCGCAAGGTCTACGCCGCCTACGACCGCGCCGCCAACACCGTGGATCAACCTTCCGTCGTACTCGCCAAGACCGTCAAGGGCTATGGGCTCGGCGAGATCGGGGAAGGCGCGATGACCACGCACTCCGCAAAGAAGATGCAGGGGGAATCGATTCGGAAGTTCCGCGACCGATATCGAATTCCGATTCCCGACGATGAGGTCGAGTCCGCGCCATTCTACCGCCCGCCGGAAGACAGCGCGGAAATCAAATACCTCCGCGAGCGGCGCTCGGCGCTCGGAGGCTATCTGCCGAACCGGCGCGAGAACGCAGCGGCGCTTCCGATTCCGGATCTCGAGATCTTCGAGCCGCTGCTCGCGGGATCCGGCGATCGAGAGATCTCCACCACGATGGCGTTCGTGCGGCTCCTCACCCTGCTTCTGCGCGACAAGCAGATCGGCAAGCACATTGTGCCAATCGTTCCCGACGAAGCGCGGACCTTCGGGATGGAGGGGCTGTTCCGGACCATCGGAATCTACTCTTCGCTCGGACAGCTCTACGATCCCGTCGACGCCGATCAGGTGATGTTCTACCGCGAGGACAAGCAGGGCCAGATTCTGCAAGAGGGCATCAGCGAGGCCGGCGCCTTCGCGTCCTGGACCGCCGCGGCGACCTCCTACAGCAACCACGGCGTCCAGATGATCCCCTTCTACATCTATTACTCGATGTTCGGTTTTCAGCGGATCGGCGATCTCGCGTGGGCGGCCGCCGACATGCAGGCGCGCGGTTTCCTGATCGGCGGCACCGCAGGCCGAACCACACTGGCCGGCGAGGGCCTCCAGCATCAGGACGGCCACAGCCACCTGGCCGCCTCGACGATCCCGAATTGCGTCGCCTACGACCCGGCCTATGCGTACGAGCTCGCAGTCATCATCCAGGACGGCATGCGGCGAATGCACGTCGAGCAGGAGAACATCTTCTACTACTTGACGGTCATGAACGAAAACTACCCCCAGCCGCCGATGCCCGATCGCGAAGGTGTCCGCGAGGGCATCCTTCGCGGCATGCATCGGGTTCACTGCGCCGAACCGAACGCGAAACACTCGGTTCAATTGCTCGGGAGCGGCGCGATCCTGCCCGAGGTGCTCGCGGCAGCGGATTTGCTGAAGAGCGACTTCGAGATTTCGGCCGATGTCTGGAGCGTGACGAGCTTCACCGAACTGCGACGCGAGGGCCTCGACGCCGAGCGTTGGAATCGCCTCCACCCGGAAGCCGAGCCCCGATCGAACTACGTCACGGAGTGCCTCGATCGCGACCGGGGTCCGGTCATTGCGGCGACGGACTACATGAAGATCCACGCCGAGCAGATCCGCCCCTACGTGCCAACGGATTACTACGCACTCGGAACCGACGGTTTTGGGCGCAGCGATTCCCGAAGCCGCCTGCGTTATTTCTTCGAGGTCAGCCGTTATTTCGTGGTCATCTCCGCGCTGAGCGCGCTGGCGGATTGCGACGCGATTCCCCGATCGCAGGTAGGCGATGCGATGAAGAAATACGGCATCGATCCCGAGAAGCCCAACCCGGTGACCGTTTAACGCGTGACGCGGAGTACGCGCGCCAATTGCGCAGACCGCTAGAGAGGAAGGGTGGCCGCCGAAAAAGAAATCCTGATTCCGGACATCGGTGATTTCGAAAACGTCGAAGTCATCGAGGTCCTGGTTGCCGCAGGCGACTCGGTCGAGCGCGAAGACTCCCTCGTCACGATCGAGAGCGACAAGGCCTCGATGGAGATCCCGAGTCCGTTCAGCGGCGTGATCGCGGAAATTGCCGTCTCGGTGGGAGACCACGTCAGCCAAGGGACACTGATCGCCCGCATCACCACGTCGGATGATGAATCTGCTGCAGAGCCGATCCCCCGCTCGCAGGCAACGGCCGATCCCGAAGC
>JAHEEJ010000053.1 GCA_024640705.1 Deltaproteobacteria bacterium | reverse complement strand
TGATCGCGATGTTGCTCGGAAGCCTCGCGGCGGCGGCGATGTCCCGAACCCGCTTCTTCGGGCGCGAGGCGATTTCGCTGCTGATCATCCTGCCGATTGCGCTGCCGGGCATCCTGACGGGTATTTCGCTGCGCTCGGCGTTCAACCTCGGCGGGATTCCGTTCAGCAGTTGGACGATCATGCTCGGCCACGCCACGTTTTGCGTGGTCATGGTGTACAACAACGTGGTGGCCCGCTTTCGCCGCATGCCGTCTTCCTGGATCGAGGCGTCGATGGATCTCGGAGCAGACGGATTCCAGACTTTTCGGCACGTCGTGCTCCCGAACATTGCCACCGCGCTGCTGGTCGGTGGAATGCTCGCGTTTGCACTCAGCTTCGATGAGGTGATCGTGACCACCTTTACCGCGGGGCAGCAGAGCACACTGCCGATCTGGATGCTGACCGAGTTGGTGCGTCCGCGTCAGCGACCCGTGACGAATGTGGTCGCGGTGTTCGTCATCGTCGTCACCTTCGCGCCGCTGGTCGTTGCACAGCTGCTCGCACGTCGCGCAGAAGGGGCAAGCGAAAGCGGCCTCCGTTGAATCCGACCGGCTGACCAAAGCGCTCCAACGCCGATTGCCGAAGAGGGTTCTCGAGCGCCGCAAAAAAATTCGCACCTGTGTACCCAGTCGGCGTCGAGGCGCTCTCATCTGCCTCGCCGATGCCTGGCAGATCGGGTTGACTCGAATGAGCGGCACGCACGTCTCGGCGTATCCAGTTCAACCCATTGACGTTTTGCCAGTTAGACCGCCGTGTCCGGCGATTGGCATAGGACTTGCTCCTGGCGTTACCCCGTTACTCAAAAAGGGAGTTCCCAGTGCGAATTTTCATCTGTACGTTGCTGGCAGCCGTCACCCTGCTTGGCGCTCCGGCCGCAATGGCGGAGCGAGACGATGGTCCCGGGCCGGGCTCTCTTGCCCCCGGCTGGCTGATGGCCATCGATTTCGTGTTCGTCCGGCCGCCCAGTTTTGTTCTATCGGTCGCTTCGACAGCTGTTTTCATCGCGACCTTGCCGATCACGTATCCGATCGGCGCTGCGACGGGTCCGCGCAGTCTCGGCACGTATATCGTCAACGTCCCGTGGCGCTTCACGACGTCGCGCTACTACGGAGATTTCTCCGAGTACCGAGACCACCGAACGATTACGGGGCGCGAAATCATCTCCGACTAGGTCGGACGAGATCTTTCGACATCGGTCGTTCGTCGCCGGAGCGCGCTTCAGTAGCAGCGCGGTGCGTGCCCTTTCGCCTTTGCGTCTTCGTAGAGCGACATCGCGATCGGCATGCGCTGTTCGAGATCGCGCATCCGTGTGCCGTAGGCCGGGTGCGTCGAGAGAAATTCGGGGGGCTGACCGCCTCCAGCCTTCGCCATGTTCTGCCAGAGCGCGATGCTTTCGCGGGGATCGAATCCCGCCTGCGCCATCAAGTCCAGACCGACCAGGTCGGCCTCGGTCTCCTGTGCGCGACCAAAGGGAAGCATGACGCCGACCTGAACACCCGCACCCAGCAATCCGATCATCTGACCGTAAGCCGGGTTCGAAACGTCGGCGAGCACGGAAGCGACCTGGAGTGCTGAATTCTTGGCGAATTCTGCCGAAACGCGTTCGTTCGCGTGTCCCTGCGTGACGTGTGTGATCTCGTGGCCGATCACGGCGGCGAGTTGGCCCTGCGTGAGCGCGACCTTCAACAGCCCCGTGTTGACGCCGATCTTGCCACCCGGCAGTGCGAACGCATTCGGCGTGTCGTCCGCAAAGACGCGCACCTCCCAGCTGTTCTGGGCGTTTGGATTCGTCAGGGTTCGCGTGATTGCATTCGCCACACAGGTCACCTTCGCGTTCGCGAGCGCATCCCGCGAGGGGGGCGTCTGCTTGGAAATGTCCGCGAACGCGGAAACACCCATCTGGGACATTTCGGTTTCCGACATCATCTTGAACTGGCGGCGCCCAAGCGCCGAGGTCTGGCACCCGGCAACGCATAGCGCCGCGAGAATTGCGATTGCGATGAGTCGGTGATCTGCGATAGATCGACGCCGCGTCACCGATCGGTGATCATCCAGAACTTCGAAACCGTGTCGTAGATAACCCATGTGGTGTTGGCTCCCTTGGGCACGAAGAAGCTATCGCCTGCGCTGTAGACTTCTTCCGAGTCGTCGTCGTTGTTCACGACGCCGACCTTGCCGCTGATGATCGTGCAGAATTCGTCGCACGGGTAGTCGTTGTTGAGTGTCTTGCCGGTCGTGCAGACCCATACCCCTGCGCTGACGCCGTCTTTGTCGTAGTAGACGTGGGTGGTCTCGATCGGATCGCCTTCGTAACCGCCTTCTGCGGGTGCCGGCCCAGCGGTCGGCCGATCGAGGTCCGAAGCCTTCATGCGTATCGTCGCCTGACTCATCTCGCGTTCCCTTCTCCTCGTTTTCTGACGGCTTTTTTGATTCCTGCCCGGTTGAGCGCATTCGGCTCGACTCCCGGGTGTCGATTTCCCGCGTTAGGAGCGCGAATTGACCTGAGTGGTGATTATATCCCCGGCAACTCACGCTGCACCACGATGGTTCTGGACCGCGCGCGCTCGCGCCCATAGAATCATTGCGGCGGAGATGACGCAAAGGAGACTCCCCCGTGTACAAACTTTTCTGGGCGAAATCGCTGGGCTCGATGGCTGTGGAGGCGCTCTTCGAGGAGATCGGTGCCGAGTACGAGAAGATCCTGATCGATGTCGAAAATCAGGAAAATCGCAGTGCGGAATTCCTGGCGATGAATCCGCTGGGTCAGATTCCGACGCTAATTCTTCCCGATGGCACGCTCATGACCGAGTCCGCGGCGATGGTTCTGCACATCTGCGATCGCCATCCCGAGGCAAAGCTCGCCCCGCCCGCGGGCAGCCCGGAGAGTGCGCGCTTCCAACGCTGGCTCGTCTACATGGCGGCCGCGCTCTACAACGCCGATTTGCGCCTCTACTACGCCGAACGAATGACGACCGATGCTGCGGGAGCCGACGGAATCGCGGCGCGCGGACGAGAGGACATGGATCGCTATTTCGCCGTCCTGAACGACGCGCTGGATCCGGGGCCCTACCTGCTCGGAGAAGCCTACAGCGCGGCCGACGTCTATCTCTGGATGCTCGCCAAATGGCACCCGGACCAGAAGCAGTTGCTTGCCGACAACCCGCGCATCGCAAAGCTCGTTGGTCTCGTCGAAGCGCGCCCGGCGGTCGCGAAGGTCTGGGCGGAAAATCGCGAAGATTGATCGCGCGGCGGTTGGCGCCTCACGGTCAGGCGCGCCCCAGCGGTTGCTAGCGGCTGCGCGCCTCCCAGGTGTCGAGTAATCGCTTCCAACCGACGGCCAGGCTGATTGCCGGAGCGCGCAGACCGTGAAACGGCAATGGCCGCGGTTTCGTCGGAGGCAACGGCAGCTGATCGGCGGATGCTCCACCCGCGCATCTCGCCAGCAATTGGCCCGTCGCGGTTGCCATTGCTACGCCGCGTCCGTTGTAGCCGCCGCCGCTCCAGATGCCGGGCCCCAGTTCGCAGATCTTCGGCAGGTGGTCCAACGTCACGACCACTCGACCGCTCCAGAAGTAATCCAATTTCGCGCCGGAGGTTTCCGGATACAAACGGTGCAGCGCGGCGACGATGTGGGCGTAGAGTTCGCGGCTTTCGCGCTTGCGGGCATGTCCGCGACCGCCCAGGACGAGTCGACCCTCGGGAGTCATACAGAAGTAATGGATCACGCGGCGGGTGTCGGAACCGACGTGTCCCTGCGGCATGATGCGCGACCGCAATTCATCCGCGAGCGGCTCGGTGGCGACCTGGAAACTCGTCACGGGAATCAAGCTGCGACTCAGGGGCGGCCAGAGTTTGTCGGTATACGCGTTGGTGCAGATCAGGACCTGTTTGGCGACCAGGCTTCCCGACGGCGTTGTGATCTTCCAGCCGCCGACGTGACGCGCGACATGGGTGGCGGGAGACATTCCGTGCAGACTCGCACCCGCAGCTTGCGCGGCCTGCGCGAGGCCGCGCGCGAACGAGAGAGGTTGTAGCCAGCCGCCGCGGGGGTCGAGCATGCCCGCGATGTATTCGCGGGTTCCGAGCAAGGCTGCGATTTGATCCCGGTCGAGCATTTCGAGCGCGGCGCCGCGCGCCCGCCATTGGCGCACCCGGTCTTCCTCGAGCGGCAGCGCGGCGCGTCCGTGGACCGCATGGATCCAGCCCTCCCGCCGTGCCCCACAGTCGATCCCGTGCTTGGCGATGAGTTCGAACACGAGATCGGGCGCGGTGGCCGAGAAGGCGACCATGCGCTGTCCGCGCTCTGCGCCGAAGCGGCGTTCGAGATCGTCCGGGTCGAGTTTGAACCCCGGGATCACCTGGCCGCCGTTGCGCCCGGCGGCACCCCATCCCGGCTCCGCGGCCTCGACCAGCGCGACCTCGGCGCCCGCTTCCGCGGCGTGGTAGGCGGCCGAGAGACCCGTGAAGCCTCCGCCGACCACGCCCAGTTCGACGGATCGATCCCCCGAGAGCGGTGGGCAAAGCGGTGCCGGCGCGGCGGTCGCCGCCCATAGCGAATCGGGTAGCGCCGCAGATTTCTCGGCGTTCGTGCTCATCCCGCTCGCCCTCCTACCCGAATTGGCTACGCGCCGACCCCTCAAGGCCCTTCGACGATGTGGTCGTCGTGCAGTTTTGCGATTTCGCCGTCGCTCAACTCCAGAATCGTCGAGAGAATCTCATCGGTGTGCTCTCCGAGCGCAGGTGCGCGGGTTGCATCGCATCTGGGGGCCTCGCCAAATTCCAGCGGCGAGCCCGGCATCAGGTAGGTTCCGATTCCCGGTTGTTCGACCATCGAGAACATCGGATTTTGGATCGAACACTCCGGATCCGTTTCGACGACCTGGCGCAGCGTTCGATACGGCGACCAGCAAACGCGATTCTTGTCGAAGATTTCGCGGATCTCGCTGAGCGCTCGAGCGTGGAACCAGGGCTCCAGCAGTTTCGCGATTTCGCGGCGCACCCGGTACCGGTTGCCCGCCTTCTGGAGATCGAGGCCGGCTCGCTCCTGCAGATCGCTGAACGCGGATTCCATGCCGGTGGCTTTGACGAGACCTTTCCATTGCGGGTCTGTCAGCGCGACGACCATCACCCGCTGCCCTTCGAGCGTTTCGAAGTCGCGACCGAAGGCCCCGTAGAGGTAGTTGCCGTCCTTTGCGCGATCATGATCGTTGATCGCCACTTCTGCAATCTTTCCGAGGTTTCCGATCATCGCGAGGGCCACATCCGTGAGCGCGATTCGAACGATCTGACCTTTCTGGGTGTTTCGTCGATGGCGCTCCGCGGCGAGCAGTCCGACGACCGCCATCTGCCCCGTGATCGCATCCCAGGCGGGCAACAGGTGATTGACGGGGCGCGGATCGTCACTCGGTCCGGTTACGGCGGGAAAACCGACGCCGGGGTTCACCGTGTAATCGACGGCCGTACTGCCATCGTAATGTCCGCAGATGTTGACCATGACGAGATCAGATCTCTTTGCCTTGAGCGATTCGTAGTCGAGCCATCCACGCGCGGGGAAATTCGTCAGGAACAGCCCGCCGTCCGGGCCTGGGGCGCAGATCAGGTCCTGGATGAGCTGCTGTCCCCGAGGCGAGCGGATGTCGACGGCAATCGAGCGCTTTCCCTTGTTGAGGCCCGCCCAGAACAAGCTGTGGCCGTCGCGGGTGATCGGCCAACGGTCGTAGTCGAGGCCGCCGCGAATCGGATCGAAGCGGATCACGTCTGCGCCGAGCTGGGCGAGTGTCATTCCACCGAGTGGAGCTGCGACGAATGCAGACCCCTCGACGACGCGCATCCCACGCAAAATTTCATTCAATTTGAAACTCCCTTTCTCCGCGTCGAGCCAGCGTGCAACTCGGAGTTCTCTCTTCTGCGCATCAAGCCATCAGTCCGAGGACGCGCCAATCGAGCACCGTGGCCTCTGCGCCGGGGTTCTGCGCTTGATCTCCGCGCGTCGCGTGTACGATGGCGCGCATATCGATCAGTCCGCCGCCAGCCGCGAGCGGGTGTTTTGCGTCGATCGAAAATTCCGTGTGCAAGACGTCCGCTTCGAAGACCGGTTCCGTGTGATCGCAGCTCCTCCAGGCGACCAGGGTCACGAGGTTGGGCAGCGCGCGGGTGATCTGGGCCGACGCCATCGAAATCGTATGCCCACCGTAGACGAGGCGCCTGCCGTAAGGACTCGAGGCCGCATCGATGTGCGCTTTTGCGACATTGAGCGTCAGGCGCACCAACTCTGGCGCGGACGTGACCGGATCTTTCGCATCGATCACGTAGCGGGTGCCTTCTGCGAGATCGTCGAAATGCTCACCGGGAATCTCCCGTCGAAAATGATCCAGCTTCCACACGACGGGCACCGCGGCCTCGACTTGTTGCATGTCGAGCTCGGCGGGGATGGTATCGAAGGAATCGCTCGCGCCGGTGACCGCGTTCGGATCGCGGCACGGAATCATCGCACAACGCCAGAAGTGGAGAACGGTTTCGTCGCGTTGGTTTTCCACGTGAATCTCGAGGACCGCCATTCCGGTGGCGTCGCGTCCGGGTTTTGCCCGGTTTTGTCTGAGGGCGACGATCTTCGTCGATGTGCGCAGGGTGTCTCCCACGAAGACCGGCTGATGCAGGACGAGGCCCCTGTAGAAGAGGTTTCCCTTGACGCGCTGTGTCGGCGAGGTGGTCTGACCGATCGCGACATTGCAGATCACATTCGGGTGAACGAGCACGCGCGCCGATCCGGTCACCTTCTCGCAAAGGGTCGCGTCGAGTGGGAGCCTCAGTCGATCGCCGAACAGGGCCTCGTGAAAAGCCGCGTGCCCCTCCGTCAGCGTCACGGCGGGAGCGTCCGTATAGAGCTGCCCCACCTTCAGATCTTCGAAGTAGGGAGCTTCGACACGAATGGTTCTGGCTGCTGCGTCTGAATTTATGTTCTCGTCCATGCGGATTCCGATTACGCTTCTCCGAGTACGCCGGCAAGCCTCGCGCGATCGATCACCCGTTGGTGGATGTCGACGAGCGGCGGATCGATCATCTTTCCGTCGAGCGCGAAGACGCCCCGGCCATCTGCGGTCGCGGCCTCCCAGCCCTCGATGACCCGCAGCGCGGTTTCGATCTGTTCGGCCGTCGGCGTGAAGATCGAATTGGCGATCTCGACCTGCGCGGGGTGGATGCAGAGTTTTCCTTCGAAGCCCAGACGCAATGCAAAATTACCCTCTTCCAGGAATGCGGCCGCATCTTTGACCGCCAGACACACTCCATCGATCGGTGTCACCTTTGCAGCGGCCGCAGCGATCGCGAGGCGACAGCGTGCGTGCAGCAGGACGCCGCTCGAGGGATCGGGCGCGGGAAGCCCCATGTCGAGACTGAAGTCGGCGTTCCCAAAACAGAGGGCGTCGATTCGAGGATCGGATCCGGCCAGTACTTCCACGCGCGAGATTCCGGCTGCGGTCTCGACCAGCGCGAGCAACCGGACGCTTCCGCTGGGGGCCTCGAGCTTCGCTTCGAGCCGCGCTGCGGTCGCAGAAGCCTGCGCGAGGCCTTCTGGGCTCTCGGATTTGGGCAGCATGATCGTCCGCACGCCAGCCGAAACCACCGCCTCCAGGTCTGCTTCGAAGTACGTAGACTCCGGCGGGTTCACCCGGACGGCCATTCCCGGCCCTCCGGCCCCGCCGCCCCGGATGTGATCGGCGACCCGTTCACGCGCGCGCGCCTTTTGGTCCGGTACGACGGAGTCCTCGAGGTCGAAGACGAGAAGGTCTGCGGCCGCTTCTCGCGAACGATCGAGCTTCCTCTGTTCTGCACCGGGAACGAACAGCAACGAGCGTCTGAGTTGTGCGGTGTCGTGCATGCGTTCGATACCCGTGGCTGCGCACCGGGGGACTCGATCCCAGTGGCCCAACTCCCCTACCAGGAATCAGGAGGAGAGCGCGTGGCCCGCGAGCGCAAGAAGAGTGTCGAATAATCATACCCAAGATCGGCCTGAATCGGCCCACTCCACCCGCTCCAGTCGCGTGCGCGATCGAACGCCGATTGCGGCCCCCGATGCCCCGATCGAGCGCTCGATTCGACAGCTGGCGAAGATCGGGCTCCGATCGGCGAGTAGATCTGGCCGGATGGCGTAGTAGACTCGGATTCGCCGCATCGGGGCAGTGGGGGACGAGCAGGTGGTCAGACGGCTGGAAGGCAGACGGTCGCGGGTTGAAGCCAGCGCCGGGCGCAGAGCCCGTCGTCAGTGCAGGCTCGCCGGCGCGATTGGAGCGCTTGCTGTCTTCGCGTCCGCTTGTGCCTTCTTTGCGGATGACCCGAATTTGAAATACATCGATCCAGCCGACGCCGACAAGCCGCGGCACTTCATGGTTCTGCCGGTCAACCTCACGATCAAGACGCCGCCAGAGTTCGAGCCGGTGCTGGACGACATGTTCGGAGCCATTGCGGGCTACATCCGCGGCCGTGGAGATTCGATCGAAACGCTTTCGAGGGACGACGCGGTTGCGAGGTGGGCGTCCAGCATCAAAGCAGTGAAGAAGTCGGACGCACTCGAGGATAATTTTGAATCGGCGATGCGTGTCTTTGTTACGGGCCTTGCGGGCACGCATACCTTCAACGCAGTGATTGCGCCGTCAATCATCTATCGCACCACGAAAACCCGCGAGCGGACGGCGAAATGGGACGGGGTCTTTCGGAAGATGAAGGTCGTCAACCTGTCCGACCAAGCCAAGAAGAAGGGGCTCGCACGTTCGTTCACCGTCGACATCGCCGGTGTTTCGTTGCACGTGATGGTGTTCGAGCCGGGTGGGGCTCTGATCTTTCAGAAATACGGCGGCTTGGATCTGGCGCACAACGTCGACATGACCAACGCAGAGTTTACGATGAGCCCCACGCTTGCGCTGAAGGACGATCTGCTGAAAGAAAGTGACCATCTCGCCGAGGGTATGGGAGAGGCCTTCGACCCCTATTTCCCGAAGCCTTGAGCCGGCGGAAATTCCGAACTGCCAGGCCGCGTGGGTTTCGAGTCGCGAAGACGAGCCTGGGGGATGGGCCATCCTTCGCTGGCGGCCGCGCGAAACCCGAATCAGACAAAAATCAGGAAACGATCAGCTTCCGATCAAGCGCGTAGGCGGCCCGCTGTTTAGGCTTTGGGTTGCGGTACTGGAAGGATTGGGGTCAGCCTGGACGGGATTTGCCGTACGAAGTTGAGCGGCCGCTCTCGTCGCGGATGACCCGAGGGTTTCAGGCTGGGACCGCGGAGTTGGGAGCCGGCGGCGGAGAGGGGAGAGACCCCACCGACCAAGCTCTGCCGCCGGATCCCGATCGCTCCCGGCTGACGAAATCCTCAGACGCGCTTTCACCGAGCCGCCGAACTGGATCGCTGGGGAGCGGAGCCCGATGAGCGGGTTGACCAGTTCGGCGGTTTCGCGTCAACGGCCGGCGGTTTCGCGTCAAAGTCCAGCGGTTTCGCGTCAAAAACCTGGCGGCTTCGCGTCACAAACTCGGCGGGCTGCACGCGCTCACGACTTCGCACTCCTCGGAGCTCGCATTTCGAAACCGATGCGGACGTGAGCTGTCGAAATAGTACGCATCCCCCGGGCCGAGCACGTGGCGCACGCCGTCCACGGTGAGTTCCAGGCGACCGCGAATCACGACACCGCCCTCCTCTCCCTTGTGGTGCAGCGTGACCTTGCCGGTGTCCGCTCCGGGCGCGTAGCGCTCGTGGAGGATCTGCATGCTCCGGTCCGCGAGTTCGCTTCCCACCTGCCAATAGGAAATCTTGCCGCGCCCGATCTCCACCAATTCGGATTCGCGGTAGACGACGGGCTCCGATTCGGAGCCGCCACTGGCGAAGAATGCGGAGAGGTCCAGCTGGATCCCGTCGAGAATGCGCTTGAGGACCGCGACCGATGGGTTCAACTTGCCCGACTCGATCAGGGAGATCGTCGCGTTGCTGATGGAACTGCGCTTTGCGAGTGCGCGCTGCGAAAGCCCGCTGCGTTCGCGGACTTCGCGCAACCGGGGACCGACGTCGACGGGCATGGATCCACTCCGGTCAGGTGTTGACTATTCCTAATAATCTACGCAGGGATCTCTTTAAAATCAATTACTTATATGAGAATGCAGAAAATAATGTTGATCCGAATCAACAGTCCGGGCGTGCTTCGCCGCTGCGGGAGCCGAGTTGACAAGCCCGCATTCTGTTGGTTGCATCCGCGCGGCTGATCGCCCCGCGCGGCGGGGGGGCCTCAATTGCGTAGGAGAGTGAGATGAAAGTCGGCGTGTTACGTGAGGTGAAATCCGACGAATACCGCGTCGGTCTGCTGCCCGTGGGCGCTGAACTTCTCGTGCGTGATGGGCACACGGTGTTCGTGGAGACGGCCGCCGGCGAGGGAACGGGTTTCGAAAACGACCGTTACCTGGCGGTGGGGGCAAAGATCGTCGAGACCGCCGAGGAAGTCTGGAGCGAATCCGAACTCATCGTCAAGGTCAAGGAGCCGCAGCCGACCGAGATCCCGCTGATGCGCAAGGGGCAGGATGTATTCACCTACTTCCACTTCGCGGCCGACGAGGCGCTGACGCGCGGCTGCCTCGAACAGGGAATCACCGCAATCGCCTACGAGACCCTCGAGGGTCGCACCGAACACGGGCGGCCGACGTTGCCCCTGCTCACGCCGATGAGTGAGGTGGCGGGAAGGCTCTCGATCCAGGAAGGGGCGAAGTACCTCGAACGACCCCAGCAGGGGCGCGGCGTCCTGCTCGGCGGCGTGCCCGGTGTCGAGCCGGGCGAGGTCTTGATCATCGGCGGTGGCGTGGTGGGCACCAACGCCGCGCTGATGGCTGCAGGGCTCGGCGCCTATGTGACGATCATGGACCTCGATCTAGACCGCCTCCGCTATCTGTCGGAAATCATGCCGCCCAATGTCACCACCATCTACTCCGATCCCCACGCCATTCGCGATGGGCTGACCCGAGCGGACCTCGTCGTCGGCGCCGTGTTGATCCCGGGCGCGAAGGCGCCGCACCTGATCAAGCGGAGCGACCTCGCGACGATGAAGAACGGCTCGGTGATCGTCGACGTCGCGGTGGACCAGGGTGGATGCGTGGAGACGACGCGTGCCACCACCCACGCGGAACCGACCTACGTCGTCGATGGAGTCGTCCACTACTGCGTGGCGAACATGCCCGGCGCGGTGAGTCGGACGAGCACCCAGGCGCTCACGAACGCGACGCTGCCGTGGGTGTTGCGACTGGCCAACAAGGGTTCCGATCGGCTGGCTGCGGCCGACGATGGATTCCGCCTGGCGGTCAACACGCGAGATGGCCGGCTGCTGAACCGAGCGGTCGGCGAAGCCCACGGAATCGAAGTCTCCAAGAACTAGGAGTCGGAGCGCGATCCCGACTCGGGATCGCGCGACACCGCAGAGCGAAGTCGTAGACTTCCCCGCTAGCTTCGAACCTGCGTTGCGCTAGAGCGCGCGCGCGATATCGGCGAGCACCGTCTCGAAGGTTTCGAGCACGCGGGCGCACTCTTCCTCGGTGATGACCAGCGGCGGCTGGAGCCTCACGACGTTGCCGAGTGATCCCCCGACGCCGACGAGGATGCCCGCTTCGCGGCAGCGGCGGCGCGCTTCCCCGGCTTCGGCTGCGGCGGGTGTCTTGTCGGCATCCTTCACGAGTTCGATGCCGATCATCAATCCCTTGCCGCGAACGTCGCCGACGAGTTTGTTGTTCGCCTTGATCTTCTCGAGTCCGGCCATCAGTTGCGCACCGCGGGTCGCCGCTTTCTCGGGGAGCTTTTCGTCGAACATCACGTCGATGTTGGCGAGCGCGGCCGCACAGCTGACCGGATTGCCACCAAAGGTCGACAGGTGGCTGCCCACGCTGAACGCATCTCCGATCTCGGGCGTCGCAGTGAACGCGCCGAGCGGGAAGCCGTCGGCGATGCCCTTTGCGGTCGTCATGATGTCGGGCTCGACACCGTAGTGCTCGATTGCGAAGAACTTTCCCGTGCGGCCGAAGCCGGTCTGGACTTCGTCGCAAATGAACAGAATGCCGTGCGCTTCGAGGATTTCCTTGACGAGCTTGAAGTAGTTCGGCGGCGGCGTGATGATCCCGCCCTCGCCGAGGATCGGCTCGGCGATGAAGGCCGCAACATTGCCCGCGGTCTGGTACTTGATGGTGTCGGCCAGGTAGTTCGCGGCGCGATCGCCACACTCTTCTTCCGTCTTGGACCCGAAGGGGCAGCGGTAGAAGTGGGGTGCGGGCGCAAAGGCGATCCCCGAAAGGTAGGGGCCGCCGCTGATCTTTCGCCCGCTGTTGCCCGTGATCGAGAGCGTGGCGTTCGTTCGTCCGTGGAAGCTGTGGGTCAGGGCGATCATCTCGTTCTTGCCCGTGTAGTGCTTCGACAGACGCATCGCGCCTTCGATCGCCTCCGCACCGCTATTGCCGAAGAAGCTCTTCTGCAGCCGGCCGGGCGTAATCTCGGCCATTCGCTTCGCGAGCTCGCCCGCTCTCGGGCTGTAATAGACATAGGTGCAGCAGTGGACGAGCTTGTCGATCTGCTCCTTGGCGGCGGCAGTGATCTTGGGGTGGCCGCTGCCCGCGTTCGTGACCGAGATTCCGCTGAAGCAGTCGAGATATTCGCGGCCGTCGGTCCCGTAATACTTGGTGCCGCTGGCTCTCTCGACTTCGACGGGCGCAAACCCGGGAACCATGCTCGTGATCAGGTACTCGTTGTAGAGATCTTCGGTTTTGCTCATTGTTGAGCCTTTATGACGGCTTTTGAGTGAAGAGTTCCTCACGAGCTTCGAAGCGCTCGTACGCCTTGTTGACGATTTCCTGCGGGATGTCCCAGACGACCTTTTCCGGTCCGATTCCGTCTTCCTTCATCGTGGCCGGCATCTCGTCGTCTTCGGGGCCAAAGCCCGCGCGTCGGTTGAATTCCCACTCTTCCTGCATGCACTGCCAGGCGATGTCCGCGATCTGCTCGCGCGCCACCTTCTCGCCGAGGAAGTGAGTGTAGAACTCGCTGATTTCCTGGATGCTGGGCATCAGGAACTGACAGAAACCCGACGAGTCGATCGCGGTGTTCACGATCTGCGCTTCCTGCGAGGCCTGTGCGATCTCGTCGATGGATTGTCCGGGGTCTACCACGAGGCCCGCGGTGTGGTCTGCGCCCATCGCGCTCGTGCAGTAGGTGACGCCGGCTGCCTTGAGCGGGCGCGGATCCCAGGCGGGAAGCGCCTGCCCTTTCACGACTCCAACGCGCTTGTGCTTCTGGCGGCGCCCCGTGGCGGCAGCGCCGTTGCCGATGGCCTTGCCGATTTCGGTGCCCTCGGCGATCTCCTTCAGCAGGTTCTTGGCGCCGTCGGCGTTGCCGAAGTCCATCGCGCCCGAGTCCATGTAGACCGCGACCGCGGCTCCGGTTTCGATCGTGTCGAGCCCGATGTCATCGCAAAGCCGGTCGAGGTCGGCGACGTCCTCCCAGCTCGCGATGCCGCAGTTCGAGCCGAGCAGGGTCAGCGTTTCGAACTCCAGCGCCGACGTCTTGTAGTTGCCATCCTTGTCGTGGACGATGTTGCTGCACTTGACGATGCAGCCCGTCATGCAGTTGTGCATGCCGCCGCCGCGCGTTTCGAAAGATTCGACGATGCGCATGCCGTCGAGCGTATCCACGTCTGGCGAGCGCCCCTCGACGCGGTTCTTGTACGGGAACGTGTAGATGTTGTTCGCCTCGGTGACGAGCGCGCTGGTGCCCCACTTCGGGAAGGGCTCCTGTCCGGGGCCTTCCTGGTATTCCTTGGTGTACTTCTTCGACATTGCGCCGAACTCTTTGCTGTTCGCCGCCTTTCGCGCGGGTCGCTTGCTGGCGTCGACCGACATGTACTTGATGCACTTGCTGCCCATCACGGCACCGAGTCCACCCCGGCCCGCGTGACGCGCGGGTCGGCGGTCCTTGTCGTGATCCGTGCAGGCCACCGAGGCGCCGCTGAGCTTCATCTCTCCGGCGGGCCCGATCGAAATGAACGATGCCTTCGCCGGGTAGGTCTTCGCGAGATCTTCGATGAGCTTGTAGTTCCACTTGCCCTTGTGCTTGTCGGCGGGAATCACCTTGACGCCATCGAGGGTGATGTCGAGCGCGTAGCGCTTGTTGGTGTCGGCCGGCTGTCCCTTCACGATGATGCAGCGGTAGCCGAGCTTCATCAGGTCCTGGGCGGGGTCACCGCCCGCGTTGGCTTCCTTGATGCCGCCGGTCAGCGGGCTCTTGCCGCCGACCGAAAGGCGCCCGGAGGTCGGGGCCGATGTCCCGGCGAGAAGTCCCGGAGCGATGACGAGGATGTTGTCGGGCCCGAGCGGGTCGCAGGTCGGGTCGCATTCGCTGAGCAGAATGCGCGCAGAAAGGGATCGTCCACCGAGAAGCTTCCAGTCCTCGGGATAGGGCTCGATGCTCGCGGTCTGGTTCGTCATGTCGACGCGGATCATTCGATCGCCGGTGGGACCACCCATGGAGGGCCTCCTTCATCAATTGAATTGGACGGGACGAGATTAACAAAAAGACCTGGGACTGGGGACACCACCCCCGGGGTCAACCCCCGGCGGCCGGTGCGAGAACGGCGACGATGTCGTCGCCCGAAACCGGAGTGTCCAGCGCGTTGCGCTCCAGCAATTCACCGTTCAAGAAGAGCTTCGAGAACAGGTGCAGTTCGCCCTTGGCGTTGAGGATCAACTCCTGAAAACCCGGATAGATCGCTTCGACGGCTTCGATGCACGCCCTCACGGTGCTGGCATCGACCT
>JAHEEJ010000337.1 GCA_024640705.1 Deltaproteobacteria bacterium | reverse complement strand
GAGCGAAACGCCGCGGCCTTTGGCAGCGTTGCCGACCTCACCCGGCGCGTGGCATTTCGGCGCGCTGAAATCGACACCCTCGCCGAACTCGGCGCGCTCGCGAGCATCGATCGCGCCGCGCACAGCCGGCGCGCGGCGCTTTGGCAGGTGGCCGCGCTCGAGCGCAATCCCGATTCGCTCTTCGCGGGCCTGGCCCCCGCCGAGGCGGCCTCGCCGCTGCCCGAAATGTCTGCGTTCGAACAGACGCTCGCCGACTACCGGCACAGCGGCCTCACCACCGGCCCACAGATCCTCAGCCACCTCCGGCCGACGCTGCGCGAAAGAGGGATCTTGTCCTCCGCCGATCTGAAGCGCGTGCCCGACGGACGCCGGGTCAAGACCGCCGGGCAGATCATCGTCCGCCAGCGACCGCGATCCGCCAAGGGCTTTTGTTTTCTGACCCTCGAGGACGAAGCCGGCACCTCCAACGCGATCCTCACGCCCCGGATCTTCCGCCGCTTTCGCATCCCGCTGCACAACTCGGCCATCGTCCAGATCGAGGGGCCGATCCAGAATCAGGAGGGCGTCATCCACGTTCGGGTCCAGCACCTCGAAGGCCTCAGCGAGCGCGGCCCCCTGCCCCAAGCACACGACTATCGCTAGGAGCGTGACCCCAGCATGGGGTCGGGCGACGACGCAAGCGAAGCCAACGGCTTCGCCCGCTAGCGAAAAGCGGCGCCGCTCCGCGCGACCACAGGCGCAATTCCAGCAACGGCGCGGCGGCTATACTCCCGCCATGCACCGGTTCGTTGCGGGCGCGCTCGCGATCAGTTGGATGGCGGCGTCCGCCGCGGTTTCCAACGACCTGGTGCTTTCCGAAGCAGAAGTCACCGCTCAGCGCGAACGGCTCGCTCGCCTCGGCTTCGAATGGATGCTCGAACGGCAGAAGCGACTGATTCGGGTGAGTTCCGCAATCCGCCTTCACGGCGACGCGCTCTGCAAAGGCAAGCTGAGCCCGGTCACGGGAATCGTGGCGGCCACTTCTGCGGAACTCCCCGAAGCCTATCGCGAAACCGCCTATCGAAATCACGGCGTCGAAGATCTCTTGAAGGTGCTCTGGATCCTGCCCGACTACCCCGCTGCCGAATCGGGCCTGCGGGCCGGCGACACCATCCTCGAGATCGACGGCCGCGAGACACACGCAGCAGCGTATCTCGACCAACGCAATCCAACCGATTCGAAGACCTTCACGGCGCTCAAGCTCGAGCGCGGCGGCGAAATTTTCGACCTCCAGTTCGAATCCCGAAACGGCTGCTTTCGACCGGCCGTGCTCTCGGTGCTCGACAACGTGGACGTCCACACGGAGGGCGCGCGCATGCTCGTCTATTCCGGCATGTTGCGCTTCGTGGAATCGGACGACGAGCTCGCGATCGTACTCGCGCACGAACTCGCCCATGAACTGCTCGGTCAGAAGTTGAGCGTCGAGAGCGCGGAGTCCGAGGCCGATTACCTGGGCCTGTATCTCGTCGCCCGCGCGGGTTACGACGTCGCAGTGGCGCCCGAATTCGCGCGGCGACTCGCTGCGGAATTTCCGCTCGCGCTCGAGGAGCGAGCAGGACACATCCATCCGATCTCCACGGCGCGCTCGATCGCATTGGCCGACACCCTGCGCGAGATCCAGGGAAAACTCGAGCGCGGCGAACCCCTCGAGCCGAGAACCCGATGAGATCGACCACTGCGATCGCGCTGGCTGTCGGCCTGCTCTTGTCGGGCCCGGGTTGTTCGACCCGCCCCACTGCCACCCCGGATCTCGAGTTCTCGGATACCGCACTTCACGAAGAGTTCGCAGAGGCTTCCGTGCGGCTCTACGTGCGCCGCCACGCTCGCCTGCTCGCGGTGAGCTACGCGATCCGCACCGCGGGCACGGATCTCTGCGGCGATGCCGTCGGCCCGATCCTCGGGATCGCGGCGTGGCGCAGCAACCCGCTCTTTGGACGGCCGTTCTTCGAAGCGCTGGAACGCATCTACGGGGTCTGGGCCGGGAGCATCGCGGTGGTGGCCGTCCAGCCCGGGTCGCCGGCGGATCGCGCGGGCATTCGGGTCGGCGACCAGATCCTGAACGTGGCGGGTGGCGCGATCCACTCCGACGTCGAACTCTTCGATCGCGCCGCCGCATTCGAGGCGGGAGCGATTCCGATCGCACTGCTGCGCGACGAGCAGGAAATCCGCGTCGCCGTCGAGCCACTTCTCGCGTGCCGCCCGGAAGCATTCATCGAAATCGGAGACCTGATGCTGACCGATCGCGCGCGCGGCGATCACTTCTACGTCACTTCGGGTTTCATCCGCTTCGCGAAGACCGATGACGAACTCGCGCTCGTCGTCGCCCACGAACTCGCGCACCGCATCGCGGGCATGCGGGTCGTCCCGGGCCCTCAGGTCGAAGTTCGAGCCGATCGCCTCGGCCTGTATCTGGCCGCGCGGGCCGGTTACGACATCTCGATTGCGCCCGGGTTCTGGGATCGCGTCGCCATCGAACAGCCCTGGTCACTCTCGGACGATGTCGAGCACTACGGCTGGACGCGGGTTCCACCGCACGGATACATGCCGTCGCGCGCAGCGGCGATCCCGAAAATCGTCGCCGAAATCCAACACAAAATCGAAAACGGCGAATCCCTGCAGCCCGGGAAGATCTGAGTTCGCAGTTTTCCCTTCAGGCCTAGGGCTTGGGCTCAGGCAACTTCCGCTGCTGCTCGAGGGTCGCAACCGTGAAGATCCGATCGGGAATCGATGCGTTGACCTGGAGGTCCGCAATCAACACCTCCGTCGAGGTTTCGCTACGCGCGTTGCTCACGAGCAGCCGGGTGGGCAGGATATGACCACCCCGCTCGACCATGCCGGAGCGGGGTGTTTCGAGTACGCGGTAGGGTTCCGACTCGCCGCGCTTGTAATAGCGGGTTGCGAGAATTGCATGGTCCGACTGCGCGACGTCGAATTCGACCCGCGAGTAGATTCCCTTGCGGACGAGTGCACCGCCGATCCGGTAGATCGCCTCCCCTTCGTGCTCGGCCACCACGAGTTCGCCGAGTTCGAATTCGTCGGTGCGTTTGCGCTCGAGATCCTCGTAGGTCAGATCGCTTCCGAAAAACGCGTCTCCCTTCTGGGCCGTCGCCACCCGGCGCGTCTTTCCGAGCGCCGGAAGGAAGGCAAAGGCATCGTGACTCCGATCCCGCTGTTCGATCGTCAGGATCGTCATTCCGCGCAGGTATTCGGGAGCCGTGAGTCGAGCGATCGAATGAAGCCGATCATCGATGATCTTGGTGATGTAGTGAACCTTGCGACGGATTTCTTCACCGGATCCGTTGCGCATCACCAACTCGACCCGCGAAATCGCATCGATCGCGTAGCGGTTCTGGAAGGCTGCGTTCAGCACACTTTCCGACGATGGCATCGCGCTCTGCGCCCAGGCGCCCGCAACAGCGGCGAACGAGATCGCGAACGCGATCACGAGACCTGAGCCGATTCGCCCGATGGATCCGCCGACTGCGATCACCCGACCCACTCCAGATTCCCGGTCAGCGAGTTCCGGCCGCTGCGGCCGGTAGTGAGAGGCCGGTTCCGGCCAGGGCGCAATAACCGCTGGGGTTCTTGGCGAGATATTGTTGGTGGTAGTCCTCGGCAAAATAGAATTCCGGCGCACGGCGAATCTCGGTCGTGATCTTCCCGTAGCCGGCAGCTGCGAGAACCTTTTCGTAGGCGTCTCGCGAAGCCTTTGCGGCGCTCATCTGCACATCGGTGTAGGTGTAGATCCCAGAGCGGTACTGGCTGCCAAGGTCATTCCCCTGGCGCATCCCCTGGGTGGGGTCGTGGTTCTCCCAGAAGATCTTCAGCAGCGCCTCGTAGGAGATCTTCTCGGGGTCGAAGAAAATCCGAACGACCTCTGCGTGGCCGGTTTCGCCCGTGCAGACCTCCGGGTAACTGGGATGCGCCGTTGTGCCAGCCGCAAAACCGACCGCCGTCGTGTACACCGGAGCTTCCCAGAACTTCTTTTCGACACCCCAAAAACACCCCATGC
>JAHEEJ010000336.1 GCA_024640705.1 Deltaproteobacteria bacterium | reverse complement strand
CCCGCCCCCGCCGACACTGCTCTCTCGGAGTGTCTGAACCGCCGTTCCTGCGAGCGACAAGGAGGATCGATGACGAAGCGCGACACCCGATTGGTGCTAGAGGATGGAACGGTCTTCGAAGGGCAGGCTTTCGGCCATTTCGCGGCGGCGGCTGGTGAGGTGGTGTTCAACACCGGGATGGTCGGCTATCCCGAGGCGCTCACCGATCCCTCGTACTATGGCCAGATCCTGGTCCTCACCTACCCGTTGGTGGGAAACTACGGCGTGCCGGCCTATCGCGAGGACGAGTTCGGCTTGCCAGTCGGCTTCGAGTCGAGCCGAATCCAGGTGACCGGACTGGTGGTCTCCGAGCACTCGGTGCGGTACGGCCACCACGATGCGACGCGCAGCCTCGACGACTGGCTCCGCGAGGCGAATGTGCCGGCGATCAGCGGCGTGGACACGCGGGCGTTGACCAAACGACTGCGCGAGAAGGGCAGCATGCTGGGCAAGCTGGAGACCGTCGACGGGGAGATCGCCTTTTTCGATCCCAACGTCACCCAGTTGGCGGCCGCGGTGAGCAGCACCGAGGTCTCCCGCAGATCGGCGGAAAAGGGCGCTTCGGCGCACGCCCCGACCGTGGTGCTGGTCGATTGCGGCTGCAAGGCGAGCGTCGAGCGCAATCTGCTGACGCGCGGCTTGAACGTTGTTCGCGTGCCGTACGACTACTACTTCCTCAATCTGGAGTTCGACGGGTTGGTGATCTCCAGCGGGCCGGGCGATCCCAAGATGTGCACGGCGACGATCCGCAACGTCGAGCGCGCGCTGGCGGTCGGGAAACCGATCCTGGGCATCTGTCTGGGACACCAGATTCTCGCCCTGGCGGCGGGCGCCGACACCTACAAACTGAAGTTCGGTCACCGCAGCCAGAATCAGCCCTGTAGTACGGCGGTGGGTCCCGACGAGAGCGGCGGCCGCTGCTACATCACGACGCAGAACCACGGCTACGCGGTTCGCGAAGAGGGGTTGCCCGCGGGCTGGAACATCTGGTTCTCGAACGCCAATGACGGGACAGTCGAGGGCATCCGGCACGCCACCAAACCGTTCCATAGCGTGCAGTTCCATCCCGAGGCCCAGCCCGGGCCAGTGGACACAGCCTGGATTTTCGACGATTTCAGCGACCGCGTGAAGCAGGGGGTTTCGTGAGCCACGATTCGAGAAATCCGCCGCTCACCGTGTTGGTGCTGGGCAGCTCGGCGCTCAAGATCGGCGAAGCCGGCGAGTTCGATTACTCGGGCAGCCAGGCGATCAAGGCGCTCAAGGAGGAAGGCCTGCGCACGGTGCTGGTCAACCCCAACGTGGCCACGATCCAGACCTCCGAGTACCTCGCCGACGAGGTGTACTTCGTCCCGGTTACTCCCGAGTTCGTCGAGCAGGTCATCGAACAGGAGCGACCCGGCGCCGTGTTGCTGGGCTTTGGCGGCCAGACCGCGCTGAACTGCGGCATCGAGCTGCAGCGTCGCGGTGTCTTCGAGCGTTTCGGAGTGCGCGTCCTCGGCGCGCCAATCGAGTCGATCCTGGATACCGAGGACCGCAGCCGGTTCGTGTCCCGGCTCGCCGAGATCGACGTCCCCACGCCGCGCAGCCGCTCCACGACGAGCGTCGAGCAGGCCGTACAGGCGGCCCGCGAGATCGGCTACCCCTGCATGGCCCGCGTCGCCTACGCGCTCGGCGGCCTGGGCTCCGGGATCTGCCGCGACGAGCCGGCACTGCGCGCGCTGGCGCGCCGCGCGTTCGCCCACACCGAACAGCTGCTCGTCGAGGAGTACCTCAAGGGATGGAAGGAAATCGAATACGAGGTGGTCCGGGACAGCGCCGACAACTGCATCACCGTGTGCAACATGGAGAACCTCGATCCGATGGGGATCCACACCGGGGAGAGTATCGTCGTCGCGCCGAGCCAGACCCTCAACAACCGGGAGTACCACCTGCTGCGCGAGGTGGCGATCCGCGTGGTGCGCCACCTGGGGATCGTTGGCGAATGCAACATCCAGTACGCCCTGTCGCCGGACGGGGGTGGCTACCGGGTGATCGAGGTCAACGCCCGACTCTCGCGCAGCTCGGCACTGGCCTCGAAGGCCACCGGTTATCCGCTGGCTTTTGTGGCGGCCAAGCTGGCCCTGGGCCGGACGCTTCCCGAGATCGACAACTCGGTGACCCGGGTAACCCGCGCCTGCTTCGAACCCGCCCTGGACTATGTGGTGGTCAAGGCCCCGCGCTGGGACTTCGGGAAGTTTCACGGCGCGTCATCGCTGCTCGGCTCGTCGATGAAGTCGGTCGGCGAGGTGATGGCCATCGGCCGTAAGTTCGAGGAGGCGTTGCAAAAGGCGCTGCGGATGCTCGAGACCGGTGCCCGCGGCGCAGTGCTCAACGACGGCGACGACTTCCCGGACGTGCGCCGGGCGCTGGCCGAGCCGACCGAAAAGCGGATATTCGCCGTGGCCCGGGCGATCGAGGAGGGCCTCGCGGTCGACGAGGTCTGCGCGATTACGCACATCGATCCCTGGTTCGTCGAGAAGATCGCCGGGCTGGTGGAGCTGGCGTCGCGGCTGGAGCGGGCCGGCGCTGCCGGGCTGTCGCCGAAGCTGTTGCTCGAGGCCAAGCAACACGGCTTCTCGGACGTTCAGATCGGCGCGGCAATCGACAGGACCGAGGACGAGGTGCGCGAGCTGCGCGCGACGCACGGTCTGCATCCCTGCATCAAGCAGATCGACACCCTGGCTGCCGAGTATCCGGCGGCCACGAACTACCTCTACCTGACCTACAACGGCAGCGAGGACGACGTGGAGTTCGGCCAGGAGGGCGGCGTGGTGATCCTCGGTCCCGGCGCCTACCGCATCGGCAGTTCGGTGGAGTTCGATTGGTGTTGCGTCAACGCGGCCCGCACGCTCCGGGAGCTGGGCTACCGGACGTTGATGGTCAACCACAACCCAGAGACCGTGAGCACCGACTACGACGAGTGCGACCGGCTGTACTTCGACGAGCTGTCCTTCGAGGTGGTCGCCGAGCTGTACCGCAGAGAGGGGCCGCTGGGGATCCTGCTCTCGATGGGTGGCCAGGTACCGAACAACCTGGCTCTGCGCTGTCACCGGTCGGGGATGCGCGTGCTCGGCACCTCGCCAAAGGACATCGACCGCGCCGAGGATCGGCACAAATTCTCCAGCTTGCTCGAGGATCTCGGCGTGCCCCAGCCTCCGTGGAAGGAGCTGACCTCACTCGATGCGACCCAGCGCTTCGTCGAGGAGGTGGGCTACCCGGTGATCATCCGGCCGTCCTACGTCTTGTCCGGAGCGGCGATGTCCGTGGCCGGAAACGACACCGAGCTGGCGACCTACCTCGACAAGGCGACCGAGATCTCGCCGGATCACCCAGTGGTGATGAGCAAGTTCGTCACCGAGGCCAAGGAGATCGACGTCGATGCCGTTGCGCGCGACGGTGAGCTGGTCTGCTGGGCTGTTTCCGAGCACGTGGAGAACGCGGGTATCCACTCAGGAGACGCCACGTTGGTGTTGCCGCCCCAGCGGACCTATCTGGAGACGATGCGCCAGATTCGCCGGGTTACCACCGAAGTGGCCGGGTCGCTGTCGATCAGCGGCCCGTTCAACATCCAGTTCCTGGCCAAGGACAACCAGGTGATGGTGATCGAGTGCAACCTGCGCGCCTCGCGGAGCTTCCCCTTCGTCTCCAAGGTGCTGCGCAAGAACTTCATCGACATCGCCACCCGCGTGATCGTGGGGCGGCCCGCAGACGCCGGCCCCGACGGACAGTCCTTTCTCGATCTGGACTACGTGGGGGTCAAGGCGCCCCAGTTCTCGTTCACCCGGCTCGAGGGCGCGGATCCGACCCTGGGCGTCGAGATGGCCTCGACCGGCGAGGTGGCCTGCTTCGGCTGGGACTTCGACGAAGCGTTCTTGAAGGCGTTGATCTCGGTTGGCTTCCACTTTCCGCTCGAGCGGGTCCTGCTCTCGACCGGTCCGATCGAGAACAAAGCCGCGTTCCTCTCCAGCGCCCGCAAACTCGAGGAGTTGGGGGTCGAGTTCTT
>JAHEEJ010000335.1 GCA_024640705.1 Deltaproteobacteria bacterium | reverse complement strand
TCGCAACTCGAAAACTGGGAGTCCGGGCAGGATCACGTGGGTCTCTACCTGCGCAACGGCAACGAGTATCTCGAGGGGATGCTAGGGGCCTACAAGGCGCGCGCGGTTCCGTTCAACGTCAATTACCGCTACGTGGATGACGAACTGGTTGGATTGCTCGCGGATGCCGATGCGCGGGCGTTGATCTTCCACGCGAGCTTTGCGCCGATCCTCGATCGGATTCGCGACCGGCTCCCGAAGCTCACGCTGTTGATCCAGGTGCCCGACGACTCCGCCGAGCCGCTGCTGCCGGGCGCGCTGGATTACGAGGCTGCGCTCGCCGCGGCCACGCCTTCGCGCCCCGCCTCGGACCTGTCGCCCGACGATCTGTATATCCTCTACACCGGTGGGACGACGGGGATGCCCAAGGCCGTGCTCTGGCGTCAGGAGGACATCTTCCATTCGGCGCTGTATTCGAGTGACGCCGATTCGCTCGAGGCCGTCGTCGAGCGCGCACTCGCCGAAGGCCCGCGCGTCTTGGCCACGCCACCGTTCATGCACGGCGCCGCCCATTGGGTCGCATTCAATATGTGGTACGTGGGTGGAACCGTCATCGTTCCGTCGAATGTGCGGCACCTGGATCCCGCCGATGTCTGGTCGACGATCGAACGCGAACGCGCGACGGCGATGTGCATCGTCGGTGATGCCTTTGGCCGGCCGCTCGTCGATGAATTGCGCGCTGGCGAATACGACGTTTCCCGCTTGCGTTTGATCACTTCGGGTGGCGCCATCTTGAGCGCTGCGCTCAAGCGCGAATTCCTGGACCGCATCCCGGGCCTGCGTCTGCTCGACGCACTGGGTTCGTCCGAGGCTGGCACCCAGGCCGCGCAGTACTCCGGAAGGGGCGAAGCGGCCACGACCGGCGACTTCGCGCTGAAGCCCGATAATCTCGTGTTGAATGCAGACCGTTCGGGAATTGCCATCCCGGGTGCGTCCGAGCCCGAACCTGGCTGGGCGGCCCGGCGAGGCCGCGTCCCGCTCGGATACTACAAGGATCCGCGCAAGACTGCAGAGACCTTCCCGGTCGTCGACGGCGTGCGCTATGCGGTGCCCGGCGATCGGGCGCGCGTCGCTGCCGACGGCAGCATGCAGTTGCTCGGTCGGGACTCGGCGACGATCAACACGGGAGGTGAGAAGGTTTTCGCCGAAGAGGTCGAACACGCGCTCAAACATCACCCCGGTGTCTACGACGCGGTCGTCGTTCCGACACCCCACGAGCGTTGGGGGCAACAGGTTACGGCGCTGGTCGTCGTGCGCGAAGGGCAGAGAGTCTCGGCGGCAGAGCTGGTCGATGCGAGCCGCGATCTGATTGCGTCTTTCAAGCTCCCCAGGCGCGTGATCTTCGTCGACCAGATCGTGCGCGCACCGAGCGGAAAGGCCGACTACCGCTGGGCGAAGGGCAGGGCGCTCGAGGCGCTGGCTGCCGATGGCTGATATCGCGCTTTCCTTTCGCGCGCGCGCGCAGTTCGCGGTGCTCGCCGCGCTGCTTCAGGTCGGCTGTTCGCTCGTGCAGCCGGATCTCCCCCACTTGCTCGCGAGCATGCCGAGCGACGGCGAGACGGGGTTTCCGATCAGCGGCTGGATCGTTCTCGATTTTGCGGAAGCGGTGCACGACCGCGCGATCGATCGCATCGAATTGTCGTGCGAAGGCGCCCCGCAAGTGATGCGCGTCCATCGCGTGACGCCCAGCCGAATCGCCCTCGACCCCGTGGGCGAATTCGAGCAGGGAACTGCCTGTGAAGTGGGTTGGACGCAATCGAGTGGGATCGAGCGGATCCGCTTTGCGACGGGGGTGTCGTTCCCGACCGCCGAGATTCCCTACGACCGCGAAGACAAGCGACAGGTCGCGCCCTATCCGGACGACTACTGGCTCGCCACCAACCCTTCGGATCCGACCGAGCACAGGCTTCGGATCCAGATGTCCGGATTCGGGCGTTCCGCCCGCTGGTTGATGAACGCGCTGGCGAGTGGTGTTCGCGAATTCGACGGATTCAGTCCGGTCGCTCACATCACGATTCCGCTCTCGGTGCCTCCCCTGGCCGATTCGGTGCCGCAGACCCCAGAGCAGAGCCTCGATCCACTGGCTTCCGTCGGCTTGTTCGACGTCACGCCCGGCAGCCCCGAATACGGCTCGCGCATCCCGTTTCGACTGGATGCGCGCGCGGAGATCGACCAGGGGCGAAAGGATTTCGCGCTGCTGATCTTCCCGTCGGTGGTCTTGGAGTCCGGCCACCGCTACGGCGTGATCGTCACCCGTCGGGCGCTCTCGAGCGGGAGAGCGCCATACAATCCCTCCGCGTTCTTCGCGACCGTGCGGGACGGATCGGGTGATGCCGATGACAGCTGGGCGCTGAGGCGCGCGCGCAAGCTCGTCGACGAGGTTCTGGCGGTGGTTGCTTCGGGCCCGGTCGCGATCGAACCCGCCGATGTCGCGTTTGCGGCGCGTTTCACGGTTCGAAGTTTCGACGGTATCGCGGACGACCTGAGCGCAATCCGGAAACTGACTGCGGCCGCGCCGCCCCCCGCGATCAAGATCACCCAGGTCGAAACCGGATTCTCCCGTGCGAAACCGGACGATCCTGTTGCCGCGGTCGTTCGCGGCACCTGGACGGCTCCCGATTGGCGCGACTCCGATCGCTGGCTCGCGAGAAATCCGATCAGCACGGCGCCGGTTCAGGTCGGGCTCCGTACCTTGCCGTTTACACTCGCGCTGCCGCGCGCCGCCTATCAGGGCCCGGTTCCCGTCGTGATGTACCAACACGGCAATCCCGGCAGCGCGGACGAGGAGGTGGTCGAAATCGCGCGGGATTCGCTGGCTGCGGCGGGCTTCGCGGTGATCGGTTTCACCGATGTGATCAACCGCGAGGTGAGCCCGCCGGGCCCGTCGGTGGACGAACGCGCGCGCTGGCAGGTGATCTACGTGCTGTTGCGCCTGATGGCGACCTCGAAATTTCCCGACGATTTCATCCTCACCGTTGCCGAGCAGTTCGCGTTCTTGCGCGCGATCGAGGCGATCGCCGAAGTCTCGAGCTTCGCGGCCGAAGCACCGGGCGGCGCCGCGCCCGTGCGAATTCATGGGATCGACGCCCGCCGTCCGCTCTCGTATCTCGGAATCAGCGAGGGCGCTCATCTCGGCTCGCTGCTGCTTCCATTTGCACCCGAAATTCGCGCGGCCGCACTGATTTCGCCCGGGCGGCGCTTCAGCGAGGTTCTGATCCATCAGGGTTCGGAGCGGCTGCGCGCGCCGTTGGCCTTTCTCGGCTTCAGCCAGCTTACACCGATCGACGTCTGGGTGGCACTCGCGCTCGTCCAGCAGCTTTTCGACAATCAAGATCCGCACAATTTTGCGCGCTTCCTCTACCGGGAGCCGCTCGAAATCGATCCTCCGCAACGTGCGAGCGTGCTCGTCGTGGAGGGTTTGAAGGATTCGCTGATCCCCAATCACGCGACGCGCGCCTGGGCTCGAGCGATCGGCCCGATTCCGCAGCTCGGTGCGCCGGAGCGCGCAATCCCCGGGTTCGCGAGGCGCGAAGATGCGGTGTCGGGGAATGTGGATGCGCGGACGACCGCGGCATTCTATCAATACGTACCGCGGGGCATCGAGGGTGTCGATCCGACACCGGGATGTGATGGCCCTGAACTCGCAGAGGCCAGCGCGAGCGAGGGGCACTACTGCGCGCAGCGCGCTGAAGAGTCGCTGAGGCAACGCGTCCATTTTTTTTCGTCGGCACTCGGGGAAGACGCCCCCGAAATCATCGATCCGCTGACGCGCTGAGAGGAGTGCAATCATGAACCGGATACGAAGTGAACGCCGCGGCCCCGTCGAGTTGCTGACCCTGGATCGCCCCGAGGCGCTCAACGCACTGGACCGCGCCACGCTCGAAGAACTGCTGGATTGTTGTGAGCGCCTGCGCACGGATACCGGCGTGCGCGCCGTCGTCCTCACCGGGGCGGGGCGCGCTTTCGTGGCGGGAGCGGACATCGCCGAGATGCGCGGACTCGACGCCCAGCAGGCGGAGGCCTTCAGCCGGCACGGGCACGCCGCGATGGACGCCGTCGAATCACTCGCGGTGC
>JAHEEJ010000334.1 GCA_024640705.1 Deltaproteobacteria bacterium | reverse complement strand
GCGCCGCCGTCACGGCGGGACCCCCTTCTTCGCGAACATCGTGGTTGACCTCCTCCTCTCGCAGACGGAGCAGGGCAGTCTCACTGCTCGAAAAAAACGCGGATGCAACGAGGCAGGCCGCAATGACGGCCAAATGCGTGATCAAATCCATGGATCTCTCCGGCTGGTTCAGGTCTGTCGCTACAGCGTCAGGCCAGTCGCAATAGGGTAACGCCTTTCTCCGTGGATCCCGGCTTCCCGACGGGCCACCTCGCCGCGCTGTGCGTCAGGGCGCGTGTGGAGCCACTCTACGAACATCGTCTCGGTCGAAGCGTCCGTGATGAGTCGACTCACGCCGAAGAGCGACGCGTGTCACGGCGAGTTCAGAGTGCGTCTCGCGTAGATGGAGCGGGGCTTCGACTCACTTCCAGGGCTAGAGCTCGGAGTTCAGCCGCCAGCGCGCGGGGCCTGAGAGTTCGCTGGGTCGTTCGGGTTCGAGTGATGCTGGGTCTTCGGCGGGATCGTCGAAGCGGCGCAGCACCTGATAGGTGGTCGATCGCTCCACCGGGGTGCGTCCCACCGTTCGGATCAACTGGCGAATCTCTTCCTGGGGCAGATTCTCTCCAAAGTGCGATCCCGATTCTCGACTGATCGACTCCTCCATCAAGGTTCCGCCGAAGTCGTTCGCGCCCGCGAGCAGCGCCATCTGGGCGAGCTTCGGGCCCATCTTCACCCACGACATCTGGATGTTCGAGATCCAGGGCCGCAGGAACAAACGCGCGACCGCGATCATGCGCAGATCCTCGGGCATCGAAGCGCCCGGCCGCGCGTTCATGTGGTTGAAGAGGATGTTGCGCTCGTGGATGAAGCCGAGCGGGACGAACTCGGTAAAGCCTCCGGTTTCCTTCTGGATCTCGCGCAACAGATTCAGATGCGCGGCGACCTGCTCGACACTTTCGATGTGTCCGTACATCAGTGTCGACGTAGAGCGCAGCCCAACCGAATGGGCGGCCTTGACGATCTCGACCCAGCGCGCGGTTGAGAGTTTGCGGGGTGAGACGATCGCGCGAACGGAATCGTCGAGAATCTCTGCGGCGGTGCCGGGGATCGTCCCGAGTCCGGCGTCCACCAACCAGCGCAGGTAATCGCCGAGTTCCATCCCGCTCTTGCGGTGGCCGAAGTCGATCTCCTCGGGCGAAAAGGCGTGCAGGTGGACATCCGGAAACTCCCGCTTCATCGCGAGCAGGATGTCCCGGTAGTGGGTGTGATCCTTTGCGGGGTGGACTCCGCCCTGGATGCAGAACTCGGTCGCTCCCCGGGCCACCGCATCGCGCGCCTTTTCGAGCAGCGCTTCGAGTGGGTGATCGTAGGCGTCAGCCTCGTCCCGATGGCGCGAGAAACCGCAGAACGTACACCCCACGTAGCAGACGTTGGTGAAGTTGATGTTGCGGGTGACCACGAACGAGACATCGTCGCCGTTGTCGTCGCTGCGGGCGAGATCCGCGGTGCGAAGTAGTGCGAAGAAGTCGACTCCCTCGGTGGACAGCAGCACCGACGCATCGCGCTCGCAAAGCTCGCGCTTTTCGAGAGCCGCTTCGAGAATCCGGCCAACCTCCGGACTCACACCGGAAAGCAGGCGCTCCAACATCACGCCGCCTCCACGCCGGTTCCGGTTGCGCGAGTCCGCGCAAAACCCGATGGATCGGCTTGCGCGAGCGCAGCCTCGCGAACGCGAGGCTCGAAGAAGTCCGGTCGATCGAGAAGATACGGGGGATACACGGGGAGGCGCTCGACGAGGCGCTGGCCCGCGGCTTCCGTGCGCTTCCGAAGGGTTTCGAGTTCGGGCCAGGGCGCCTCGGGGTTGATGAAGTCGACCGTCACGGGCGAGATGCCGCCCCAGTCGTTGAGCCCGGAGCGCAACAACAATTCGAGCGCGCTCGGCGCGAGGTTCGGCGGCGCCTGAACGTTCATCTCGGGCCCGAGGATCAAACGCGCAATCGCGACCCAGGCCGCCACCTCTTCGTCCGCTAGCAAATCGCTGGCAGCCATCGGCGTGTCCGCCTTCGGGTGGAACGGCTGGACGATCACCTCCTGGATATGACCGTAGCGATCGTCGAGATCGCGAATGGCCAGCAGCGTATCGATCCGCTCGACCGCGCTCTCTCCGATTCCGAGCAGGATCCCGCTGGTAAACGGGATCCGCAGCTGGCCGGCCTGCTCGTGCATGCGAATGCGCAGATCGGGATCCTTGTCGGGACTGTAGTAATGGGCCATGTTTTTTCCCCGAAGTCGCGCGCTCGTCGACTCGAGCATCAATCCCATCGAGGCGTTCCAGGGCCGCAACTCCGCCATCTCTCTCTCGCTTAGAATGCCCGCGTTCGTGTGCGGCAGGATTCCACCCTCGAACGCGATCCGGCAGGCCCGCACGAGATAGTCGGTCGTGTCGCGCAACTCGTTGTGCGCGAGCCACTCCCGATACGAGTGATAGGCGATCTCGGGCTTGTCACCGAGACAGAGGAGCGCTTCGCGGCAGCCCATTGGGACAGCGACGCGCACGGCTTCTTCGACTTCCCGGAGCGTGTAGGTCTTGGCTTCTGGGGAGTCCGGAAGTTTCGCGAAAGTGCAGTACGCGCAGCGGTTGCGGCAGAGGTTTGTCAGCGGGATGAAGACGTTCCGAGAAACGCTGACGATGTCGCCCTTGCCCCGCCGCTTGCTCTCGGCAGCGCCTTCGAGCACGACTTCTCGAACGATCGGGTCGCAGAACTGCGCGGCGAGCCGCTCGGCGAGGCGGCGCTCGAGCTGGCCCGCATCGACCGATCTGGCGACGATTTGCTCCGCTTCGGCGCGGGGCAGTGAAGCCTGGGTATCGAATCGGCTCAATTCGAAGCACTCCCTCGGCCCGCGGTGCACGGGCCTCGACCGTGGCGGAACGATACCACGTGCGTGCAGTGGTCGATCAAGCTTCGTCTGCCACCCCAACCCAGGAGCGCAACTGCTCGGGATCCGTTTCGTGCAGAAAGTCACCCGCGGGCCGGCCGTCTGCGTGATCGCGAATCGCCGTCAGCAGACCGATCAACGCCGGGATCATCTGCTCACCCGGAAGCCGGGCGTAGAGGGGTTGCGCGATCCGCGTGCCCGCCCGAGCGCCCCCGACCAGGACGACGTGATCGTTCTTTCCGTAGCCGTAGATCCCGATTTCTGCACTCGGCGGGCGGGCGCAATTGTTCGGACAACCCGTCATCCGGATCACCACATCGACATCTCCGAGCCCGGCCGCCTCGATCGCATCCATGTAACGCGGAAGAATTCCCTCGGCGTCCGTCATTGCGAGGCCGCAGGTGGGCTTTGCGGGGCAGGCCATTGAATTCCGGCGCACGATCGAGATCGATTCGGGCTTTGCGACGCCACCCTCCTCCAGGATCCGCTCGAGCGCCGCGCGATCCCGCACATTGCAGAGCAGTAGATCCTGTTGAGCGGTCGCGCGAACCGAGAGATTCAACTCTTCGACCGCCCGTCGGATGGCCGCGCGCATTGCGGGCGTCACCCGGCCGTTCTCGACCGAAACTCCGTAATACCCCCCGCCGCCTCGTTGTTCGTGCCAGCCGAGGTGAAGCTCCATCGGCGGCAGCGGTGTCGGCTCGGCATCTTCGAGATCGATCCCGAAGCGAACGCGCAGCGCGTGCTTGACCGAGTCGACGCCGAGCCGTCGGATCGTGTACTTCCACCGCGCCTGGCGGCGATTCTTGCGCTCGCCCTGCTCGCGCTGCAGGATCGCGATCGCCTTGCAGACCTCGACGACCTGCTCGCGACGCACGCGACCGAGGTAGAGCCCGAGCAGCGCCGCGGTCTGCGGCATGTTGTGGGTGAGCCCAAGGCCTCCGCCCGAGTAGAGATCCCAGACGCTTCCGTCGACGCCACCGTTTGACCCTACCGGAACGAGTCCGACGTCCTGCGTGAGCACGTCGATCGAGTTGTCGGTGGGATGCGCGATGCCGATCTTGAATTTCCGCGGCAGATAAGATTCGCCGTAGAGCGGCTCACTCGGATTGATGGGTCGCAGCGCGCGACCCTCTTCGTCGCTTTGGAAGATCTGGAAGTAGGCGGTGGTCTTCGGTGCGAGTTCGTCGGCGAGCGCGCGGGAAAGATCGAACGCGCCGGTCG
>JAHEEJ010000052.1 GCA_024640705.1 Deltaproteobacteria bacterium | reverse complement strand
TCGCGAGGTTGTCGGTGATCGCATAGAAGGGGTTGAAGAGCGTCGTGACTTCCATTTCGCCGAAGCGCGCAACCGCCAGGTCGTGATCGACGTGATCGGCTCCGAAGCCGACGAGTACGGTGGTATGCTCGATCCCACAGCGGGCGAGCGCCCCGAGTTGGGTATCCAATACCGATTGATTATCACCGACGTCCAGCAGGCACTTCGGCCTCGTTGCCGTCAACGGCAGCAAACGCTTGCCCTGTCCTGCGCTGAGTACGATTGCTCTCATGGGGTTCCTCTGCCTCTGTTGAGCAGGTCATTGCCTCTGGCCACTCCGGAGGCCTAGGATTTCGAACATATGGGGGAGAGCCCGAACTGTAGTCCAGGTCCGTCGGCGATCAAAGCCGGGCGTCCCCCGCGGGAGGCCTCGCCGAAGGAACCTCATGTGGCGTCTGCTCTGCCGGTCCACCGCCGCCCGGGTTTGACCCTATATCAACTCGTCGCCAAAGATGCGCTCACGCCGACGCTCTTTGCGCTCTTCGGTCTCACGGCGGTCGTGCTGACCCAGAACCTGCTCGGGCTGTCGGACCTCTTCGTCAACCGCGGGCTGAGCGGCGGAACCGTCGGCTTGATCGCCTTTTATCAGGCGGTTCCGACGGCGGCGCTGATGCTGCCGTTCGCGGTCTTGATGGGTTGCCTGGTGGCGCTCGGTCGCATGGGGGCCGATCTCGAGATCCTCGCCCTCGAGGCCTCGGGTGTTACGGCCGCGCGGTTGGTGTGGCCTTTCGTCGCGTTCGCGAGCGCAATGACCGTGGTGTCCGCCGGACTCTCGTTGTCGATTGCGCCGTGGACCAGTCGCTCACTCGATCAGGTGTTCGTCGAGATCTCGATCGAAAAGCCCTGGTCACAGATTCAGCAGGGGATCGTGACCCGTTTTGGGGATTGGCGACTCGAAGCGCGGGAGGTCAACGCGCGGGGCGACCGCATGAGCGGGATCTTGCTGTGGATGCCCGACATCGGTCAGACGGTCTTCGCCCGGCACGGCCAGATCGATACGCGTGAGGATGGCGTCACGGAGATCTCACTTCAGGACGGACGCGTCCTGCTGTCCTCGAACGACGGGCCGAAGACGCTCGCGTTCGATGAACTCTCGACGAACCTGCCCGAGAGCGGCGAAATCCTGCGCACCGTCGAGGACAAGCTATCCGGACTTTCACTCGCGGAACTCTCGGAGCGCGCCCGCACGTTCGTGCCCGCCAACAAACGACAGCTCTCGAGGGCGGCGATCGAATTGCACCGTCGCTTCTCGATGCCGTTCGCGACGCTGATCTTCGGTTTCCTCGCAGTCCCGATCTTTTTGTTTCGAACCAACTTTTCCAGAGCTGCGGGTGGCGTACTCGGCCTGCTGTGCACGATTTCCTACTACGGCCTGATCCAACTCGGGGAGGGTTTGGCCCAGAGCGGGTTGATCGGCATCGTGCCAGCGGTGTGGCTGCCCAACGCGGTCTTGCTGCTGCTCGCGGGTGTGTTGATCCTTCGCGCCCGGCGCGAGGGCGTCCTCGGTCGATCCTTCGACCGGCCGCAGCATCGAAACCGCCGAGTGGCGAGCCCGAAGGCCCGCGAGCGGAGCCCCCGGCGCTATCCGCTACCGCGTTACATCGCTGGCCGATTCATCCGCCTGGCGCTGCTTTCCTTCGCGATCCTGGTGGTCGCCTACCTGCTGATCGACATCATGGATCGGCTCGCGTGGTTCAGCCAATACCGCGCAACCGGGCTCGAGGTGCTGCATTTCTACAGCGCGCGGGTGGTATTGCTGGCTTCGCGCGTGATCCCGATGTCACTTCTGGTCGCAACGGCGCTGACCGTCAGTCTGCTCGCCGTCGAGGGGGAGCTGATCGGCATGCGGGCTTGTGGGATCCCCGCGCCGAGCGCGCTGCTCCCCGTGCTGTTCATTTCGGCGATGGTCGTTCCGGGGGATGCGGTACTCAACAATGTGTTGGTGCCGCGGGCGAATGCGCTCGCAGACGAACTCAAGCACTCTGAAATCAAGGGCAAATACGCTCAGCAGATCGAGGAGCGGCTAAAAACCGCCGTCTGGTATCGGTTGGGAAACAAGGTTCTCGAGGCGGATCGCTTCGATCCCGATCGCGGATCGGCGTCGGCTCTGTCGATCTACGAGATCGGCGAAGATCGTCTGCCGGTGAAGCGGATCGATGCGAGCTCGGCGCGTCACGTCGGGAACGGCTGGTGGCTCTTGACGAATCCGGTTCGAATCGATGTCTCCGAGGGCAAGGTGCGCGAGATGCCTCCCCCCAACTTCGTCAATCTGGGCGAGGCGCTTCCCGCCGAGGTCGACACGATGCATCTCAGTGTCGGAGATCTGCTCGGGTTGATCGAAGAAGCGGAGAACGACAATGTGGATCCCAGGCCCCTGCGGGTCGACTATCACGTCAAGCTCGCCCAGCCGATGGCCTGCATCGTGCTTCCGGCGCTGCTGCTGTTTTTTGCGGTAGGGGGCCCGCCGTTTCCCGGCCCCGCACAGACGCTGTTGCTGAGCGCCGTCGTCGGAATCGGTTACATCCTGTTGACGGGAGTTTCGCGGTCACTGGGGTACGGCGGAGCGATACCTCCATCCATCGGCGGATGGGGGCCGATCCTGCTCTTTCTGGGCGTAGCCGGGTTCTTCGGGGCGCGGCTCTGGCGTCGACTCTAGCGGCCGATGCCTCCGGGTTCGCCCGCGCTTCGGGCGCTCAGGAGCGTTTCGTTCGAACGACGTAATTGCCGCGCTTCTCGTCGTAGTCGAGATCGATCGCGCCGGCTTGTTCAGCCGCTTCGAGCGCTTCCGCGAAGCTTTGATGGCCGAAATACTCCTCGTTGAAGCCCGGAAAAACGCGCCGGATCGTCTGCTTCACCATCGAGCCCCAGACCGTGTCGTAGTCCCGTTCCAGGGACCGCACGATCTCGACGATTTTTTCCGTTGAATCTTGGAGTTTCGTGGCGGCCGGCGTCGTTTTCTTGCTCGGTGTCGTCCTCGGCTTTTCGGACTTCTCGGCGACGCGAATCAGGTCGTCGTAGTAGATGAACTCGTCGCTGCTCCCGATCAGCAGGTCCGACGTGGAACTCTTGACCCCGCATCCGATGACCTGGCGATCGTTTTCCTTGAGCTTGGCGGCGAGGGGAGAAAAGTCACTGTCGCCCGAGATCAGCGCAAAGGTATCGATGTGCGGCTTCTGGTAACAGAGGTCGAGCGCATCGACGACCATGTGGATGTCGGCACTGTTCTTTCCGCTCGCCTTGGTCTGCGGGATGTCGACCATCACGATACCGTGCCCGTGAAATTCGCGGACTGCAGCCCGGTAGCCGCTCCAGTCGCAATAGGCGCGCTTGAAGACGATCCGACCCTTTTCGAGCAGGCGGCGCAACACGAGGTCGATCTTGAAGTTGCCCTTGCGCATCTGGCGAACGCCAATCGCGAGATTTTCGTAGTCGACGAATACCGCGATCAGTCTTTCATCAGCCATGGTTGCGTCATCTCGCCGAGTCGTTTTCCGACTCGTCGACCTCTTCGGCTTCGTCAGTCAGGAATCCGTAGCCGGCCAGATCGTCGCGCGTGGCGACCGATTCGTGACCCGGCGCCTCTTTGCGGAATTCGCGCTTTTCCCGCTTCATCGCCTGCTTTTCCGACTTCTTGACTTCTCGCTGTCGCTTGAGGACCGCTGTCCGGCTCCGTTTTCTGGCCATACAAACTTCCCACTTGGTTTTTACCGCTGGAGGGAGCGGTTCTATTGGAGGCGCCAATCGATTCGAGGCGCCTGCGTATCCTACACGGCTTGAGCTATCCGCGCATTTACCCGCCCGGAATCGACCCAGGGATCAGCCCTCGGCGGGGTCTCGGAGCAGGGGGGCAGGGGCGGGTTCGCCGGCCTTTCGGGCGCGGCGAACTTCTCCCACGAGCTCTAGAGCGCGCTTGATGAAGAGGGTGCCGATCAAGACGTTCAGGATCAGGAAAACGGAATTGACCGCGAACGCATAGGCGATCAGCGCGTCGCGCGACCCAAACTCGGAAAACAGGCCGGCCCAGGCGAGTTCTCGGGTGCCGAAATTTCCGAGGCTCGGGGTCACGAGAGCCAGATACAGCAGCGGGATGCGGGCGGTGAGGGCCGGCCACGCGATATCGACCCCGAATGCTCGGGATGCGAGGCCCTGAATCACGACGTCGAAAACCGTAAAGGCCAGGAAGCCGAAGAAGAACGGTCGAATCTCGCGAAGCGGGAATCGCTCGAGCCAATTTCGGACCCGCTTGGCCCCGGGAATCCGGGTCGAACCCGTCGCCGAGATCCGGACGCCGATCGCCAGCGCGAGGACGACCACCCAGGTGATTCCGGCCGCTACGAATACGTCGCGGTTCGAGTCGAAGCTGCCGGGCAGAAAGGGGAGTGTCACGGTCACCTGGAGTGCGAGCACCAGGAAATGGCAGATCGCGGGAACCAGGGCGGCCGCGAGGACGGCCTCGAGCCTGCCGCCGGTGAGTTCCCGCAGGCCGAGAAAGAACGCACCATCCGAGAGTGGATTGCTGACGGCCCGGAGCAATTCCGAGCCGCCGCGAATCGCGACGATCGAACGGACGGGAACATGCGCGACGAAGCGTCTCAGCGCCGCCGCTTGCAGCAGTGCCCAGACGATGAAGAATGCGATCCGATCGGCGATTGTGAACGCGAGAAAGAGCGGCAGGTTCGCCTGCTCGGTCGCGGCGCGCAGGCGTTCCCAGTCGGTCGCTACGTTGAACACGTAGAAGAGTAATCCCGCTGACACGATCCAGGGTAGGACGTGCTTCCATCGCATTCGGCTGGATTTGGCCATTCGTCCTCTGTCGTGCCGCGGTCGTGCCGGGGGTCGGGGAGCGGGATCCTACAGGCTATCGAAGAGCAGCAGGATCACCAGCGTCGGGTCTGCTATTTGCCGCAGTCGAATACTTTGCGATAGAGTACTTCTTAACGGAGGCCGATCGGCCTCCCTCCAGGCTGCGTTTTGGCAGGGGTAGAAGTCGAGTTTTCTAACGCGCAGCTAGAGCACATCGCGTAAAACCAGCGTCAAACCTTCCGGCAGGGAGTGAATAGGGAGTGACATGGCTGTCTCTAAACGTAACGTTGGCGGGAAGACTCCCGAGGAATTCTGGTCCAAGGTGCTCGCCGCGCCCAAGGTGAAGCGCGTGCTCGAGAAGCGCGGATTCAGCCCGGAAGCGTTTCAGCGCGACTACGAGGCAGATACATCGCGCGGCCCGCGCGTCCCCAAGCGACCCTCCCGGACCCAGATCGACGCTGTCGAAGCCTTCCAACAGTCCGGTGATTTCGAAGCCCTCAAGCGCGCACTGTCGACCGGGAGTTCTGCGGTTGCGAACTCGACCCTGCGTCGGGTCGTGCAGTTCAAGGCGCTGGGTGGCGTCAAGACCGTCCGTCGCAGATCCGGCACCTGATCGGACGCCGTGGCGATGGTCGCGCTAGAACTCGTCGGCGTTTCCAAGCGATACGGCCAGCGCTACGCGCTTCGCGACATCGACCTTGCGCTCGCGGAAGGCTCTGCGCTCGGCCTGTTGGGTCCGAACGGCGCCGGCAAGACCAGCGCCCTGCGCATGCTGCTCGGATTCACCAGGCCCAGCGCGGGAACCGTTCGCCTGCAGGGGCTCTCGCCTCGTGACCCGGCCTCCCGGGTCGGTATCGCCTATCTCCCCGAGCGCCTGACGCTGCCGAGCCGCATGACGGTGCGCTCCTTCTTGAGGCATCACGCAGTCCTCGCGGGCCTGAACGGAGCGGAACGCGACAGCGATGTCGAGGCCGTACTGGAGCAGACCGGCCTGTCTGCGCGCGCACACGACCGGATCGGCTCGCTCTCGAAGGGCTTGACCCAACGCGTCGGTTTCGCGCAGGCCTTTCTCGCAAAGCCGAAGCTCCTGATTCTCGACGAGCCCACGTCGGGCCTGGATCCAATCGGCGTTCGCGATGCGCGAGATTGGATCCTCGAGGCGCGGGAGCGAGGCTGTTCGGTGCTCGTCAGCTCGCACCTGCTCTCCGAGGTCGAGCGCACCTGCGATCAGATCGCGATCATCGACGAGGGAACGCTCGCCGCCAAAGGCGCACTCGACGAAATCGTGGAAGCGGGCGAGACGCTCGAGGATGCGTTCGTGCGGTTGGTGGGCAAATGAGGCCTGCGACGACCAAGATCTTTTCCGAGTTGGCCGGCGAGGCGTTTCGCGACGCGATGCGGCGGCGAATCGTACCCATCATCGCAGTCTTCGCGCTGCTCTCGCTGTTGGCCGTGGACAGCTGCACTTCCTGCTCGGGCTCGGGCCAGGTGTCTCAAAATGGTGTCGCGGTTTCGACCGATGAAATTTCCGGTTGGACCGGAATGCTGATCTTCACCGTGCTGTCGCTATGGACGATGGTGCTCGCCGGTTTGTTGGCCTCGGATCATCTCGCCGAAACCGTTTTTGATGGGTCCGCCAACCTGATCCTGGCCCGTCCCGTACGGCGCAGCGAGTTTGCGCTCGCGCGCCTCGCGGGTGCGCTCGGAATCGCATACGTGACGGGCGCGGTGGTGCTGACCGCGAGCGCCTACCTGTTGCATTTCAGAAATGGCGTTTCACTGGGCGCAGCGATCTGGGCGGGGCTCGCCTGCGCGGCTGGCGCCCTGGTGGTGGCGGCGCTGGCGATGGCGTTGTCGCTGCACCTTGCGCGGGTCGCGACCGCAATGAGTGTTCTATTCTGCGTCGGCGCGATCACTTTCGTCAACGTCTTTACGCTGTTCGGCGCATCACTCGGAAGAATTGGATACATCGTGCAGTATTTCACTCCGCCGCTGTGTACGGCGGTGGTGGTGGCACTCAAGCCGTGGATCGCACCCGTGACTCCGGCCGTCGACCCAACGATCATGGCCCTGAAGCTCGCGTTCTGGGTGGTAGCGAGCGTGCTGATCCTGCTCGCGGCTTTTCGAAAGCAGGAACTCGGAACCTGAAGTGCGACCGACGGCGGATTGAGGAGCCGATGATTCGCGGAGCGATGACGCATTGGGCGCTGGCGGGTCTGTTGCTGGTTGCGGGCTCACTCGCTCGAGCCGACGATGTTCCGCCCCCCAAGCCGCCCTTCGCAGAGGGTGATGTCATCGGCTTCACCGACATCCACCTGCTCGAAACCTATCTCCCCAAGAAGTTCTGGGACAATCGGGACTTCTTCTTCTACGAGGGCATGAAGCTCGTCATCGGCCCGACCCAATTCGATTACCGCGCACCGCCCGAATACGAGGCTGCAACTGCGAGATTCAGCGGGCAGGCGCGAATCGGCCCGGACGACAGCCTCGAGAACTTCACCGCGGGCCAACCCTTCCCGATGGATGCGATCGACTGCCAGGCAGATCCCCAGGCCGGCGTGAAGATCATGTGGAACCACAGTTATCAGTGGAATGGCGCCGCCGGCACGGCCCATTTCTTCTACTCGTACTGGGATCGCGGAGAGCAGCTGCCGCTCTACTACCAGGGGACGGCGAAGCTCGTGAAGCTCGCCAATCGGGTCGAGCCGGAATATCTGGACGAGAACGGCGGCGATTTGCTCAAGCGCGGCGAGAAACGCAAAGAGGCAAACGGTCAGGAGGTCGAAGCCCCCTTCGATGCTCGTGGTATCGCGCTCCTGACCTACCGCTACAAGAGCTCCGATCAACCCAGAGCGAAGGCCAGAAACGACGATACCTGGGTGTACGTTCCCACCATGCGCCGCGTGCGCCGCATTTCAACCGCGCAACGCACCGACGCGGTCGTGGGGACGGATTTCACCTTCGACGACCTGTTCAGCTTCAATGGGATCGTTCCGCAATACGAGTGGCAGTGCCTGGGCGAACGCCAGATCATCGCCCCCACGAATTCCATGGTGCGCGCCTACCCCTACGATCCAAAGCACGACTTCGGGCCGTACGGTCTTTCCTACGCCAGCGATCGCTGGGAGTTGCGCGACGCGATCATCGTGCGGATGACTCCCAAGAACGCCGACCACCCCTACCATCACAAGGATCTCTTCATCGACAAACAGACCCTCAACGTCATGTACTCGTTCGCATACGATCAGAAACAGGAACTGTGGAAGATCATCTGGCACAACAAGCGCTGGAGCGAAGACGAACGCCTGACGGGCCCGTGGTACCCCGGCTGGAAAGGCATCCCGAAGCCGATGGACAACATCATCGTCAGCGACATCATCGTCAACATCCAGACCGGAACTGGCAACCGAATCGAATACTGGGATCGAACCGGAACTGCCTTCGAATCCAAAGCCAAGGTCCGCAGCTTCATCGACGTCGGCCGCCTGACCAAAGGCCGCTAACCCGTGCAGCGATCAGTAGGGGATCGATCGAAGTGCCAATCGGCGGAATGTCTCTCATTGGACACCGCCGCAAATCCGGCTTGTTGCTGTCGTTCTCAACGCGCGAGCCAGCAGCTGCCGTCAGAGTTTCACAGGCGATGGCTCGCAGCGCGCGTCTCGCCGGCCGAGCCGTCGGTGTGATTGAAGGGATTGGCGCGTAGGGTTCGGAGGTCGCTGCTACAGACCGGTCACAGGTGAGACGATACGTCGTCCGGATTACTGTACCCAGTGAGAGTCACCCAATAGGAGATCCGAATACCCGTGGTTCTTCGGCGCGGCGCGGTAATGGCAGCACTGCTTGGCGCGATCGTCCTCGGCGGTTCGGCGCTGCGCTTCTATGGCCTGGACGCCCAGTCGCTCTGGAATGACGAGATTTCGAGCTGGAGGCAGAGTCACCAGGAGACGATTTCAGCTGTCATCGAGCTCGGCGTTCGCCCGACCCCTTATCCACCCGCGTATCCCGTGTTTCTCTACTTCGTAGAGAAACACATCGGAGAGTCGGAAATTGCACTGCGCATACCGTCCGCAGTCGCAGGTGTGCTCGCGATCCTCGCCACATTCTTCCTCGCGAGGCAGCTCTATTCGGTGCGCGAGGGGATCTTTGCAGCGGGATTGATGGCGTTCTCCTATCAGCCGATCTACTACAGCCAGGAAGCGCGGGCGTACTCGTTTCTGCTCTTGTTCTCGATCCTCTCGTCTCACTTCTGGTTTCGTCTGCGCGAGCAGCTCGAATCGAGCGACCGGATTTCGTTTTCGACCGCGGCCGCCTACGTCGCGTGCGCCGTCGTCATGCAGTATCTGCATCACTTCGGATTGCTTCTCGTCGTCATTCAGCTCGGTGGGCTGGCTTGTCTGTTCCTGTCCCGACCACACGCGCTCGTGCGTGTCGGCGCGGTTTCGGTCGCCGTATTCGCCGCATACGTGCCCTGGATCGGGTATCTGATCGAGGATTTCGGCGAGGGGCACGATTATCTTCCGCGGCCCGGGCTGTATTCGATTGGCGAATTCTGGCGTTTCCTGTTCTTCGATACGAGCGGTTACCTGGCATGGTTCTTCGCGCTGCTCTTTGGCCTCGCGGCTTCGCGTTGGGCCGCGAATCGTCGAGCGAGCAGCGCCGGCGATCGGCTGGCCTGGTTTCGTTCGCCGACCGCGCTGCTGATTGCCTGGCTCGTCGTTCCGTTCGCGCTCGTGTACCTGCGCTCGCTGACGTCGCCGCCGATCCTCAATAATCGAAATCTACTCATCTCGCTGCCGCCTGCGATGGTGCTGTTGGCGCGCGCGATGACTTATGCGCTGAGCACAGTTCGCCTCCAGCTACTGACCGCTGGGGCGATCGCCGCGGTATTGATCTACGGACCATTCGTGAAGGGCGGCTACTACCGCTTTCCCCGCAAGGAGCAGTTCCGCGAAGCTGCGGCCGCGGTTGCGTCGCGTCGTGAGCAGCCATCCGACGTGCGCGTGATCGCCTATGCGTGGGCGGCGGAATCGTTCGACTACTACCTCGAGCGGATGGGCGCTCCGAATCGAGTGAATCTGCTCGCCGGATCCGAACAGGACATCCCGAGAACCAAGGCGTTTCTCGACACCGAAGACCCCGAGCACGTCTGGTTTCTGGCCGGCCATCGACGCCCCGATCCGGCTTACATCCAATTCCTCGATCGAGAACTCGAACTCGTCGATCACGTGCCGCTGTACGGAGCCTTCGCGCGTTTCTATCAGCGCCGGGAATAGACGGGGACAGTGACCTCCCCCGACCCCGCGCGCTGTCGCACGAGCGCGACTCCCCGATCAAGCCAAAAGAAGCCCAATCGCGACCAACGCGCCGTGTTCGGTTCGCAGCCAATTGCAGTATCCTCAGGTCGTGCATTTTGCAGATGAACTCATCGGACGGGTTCGCGAGCTCGGGCATCCGCTCTGTGTCGGGCTCGATCCGCATCTCGATCGGATCCCCGCGTCGTTTCAAAAAGGCACGATGCGCCCCGAAGACCCCGCGACCCCCGAGGTCGTGCAAGCCTTCTGCCTCGAAGTCATCGACCGGCTCGAAAAGCGGGTCGCCGTCGTCAAACCCCAGATCGCGTTGTTCGAACAACTGGGATGGCGCGGCATCCAGGTGCTCGAAGTTCTGATCGACCGCTGTCGCGCCAACGATCTGCTGGTCGTTCTCGACGCCAAGCGCGGCGATATCGGATCCACCGCGGAAGGTTATGCGCGCGCCTACCTCGAACCCGGCGCAGGCCTCGGCGCAGACGCGATCACCGTCAATCCCTACATGGGTCGCGACACCCTGACGCCCTTCATCGATCGCTGCAGCGCCCACGGTCGAGGCATCTTCGTTCTGGTCAAGACCAGCAACCCCGGCTCCGGCGATCTTCAGGATCGATCGCTCGAAAGCGCGACCGTCTTCGAGGCGGTTGCCGAAATGCTCGCGGACGCTTGCCGGAGCCTCGTCGGGCCGGATACCGGTTGGTCCTCGCTCGGCGTGGTCGTCGGCGCAAACTACGCCGAGCAGGCCGAGCGGGTGCGGCGGCTGCTGCCCGAGGCGCTCTTTCTGGTGCCGGGCTTCGGTGCCCAGGGCGCCGCTGCCGAGCAGGCGGTTCGCGCATTTCGCGCGGGCAGCGGCGGGCGCGAGGGCGGAATCGTCAATTCCTCACGGGCCATCTTGTTTCCGGAGTGCGAATCCTGGGAGGCTGGATTCGAAGCCGCGCTCGACGAGGCGATCGATCGGCTCGGCGAGGCCGTGCGCTAGGTCGACGCATCCACGGCGTCGTGGATCGCTTGCGACAGCGCGATCACGGCCTTCGTTCCGGTGCGCGGTGCCGTCAGGCCATTCGAGAGGATGCAGGCCGCGAGATCCTTGCCGGGATCACCCCAAGCCGTATTCACCAGGAAGTGTCCGCCGTGGCCAAAAGTGCCGGGAGTGGCGGTATTGCCGAAGTCGTCGAGCGTCGGAATCGCGTGTTTGAGCCGAAAGCCCAGGCCCCAGGGGACGTCGACCAGGAAAGTCCGGTCGATGGTTCCAACCGAATGGGGAAAGGTGGCGATTCGAACCATTTCTGGCGAGAGCAGTCGGCCGTCGCTTCCCACGCCTGCATTCAACATCGCGCGATAGAAGCGCGTCATCTGGTTGGCGCGCGATACGCCATTGCCGCCGGGAATCACCGCTCGGTGGGTTACGGGATCATTCCACCAATCGGCGCTGGTGGGAGCGCCTCTTTCTTTACGCGTGCTCACCCGCATCGTGGGTTGGCTGAGCACTTCGGGATTTCCCAGGGAAAAACCGTCCGTCGCAATGCCCACCGGGTCGAGTACTTGCTCGCGCAAGGTCTCCCATAACGGTCGGTCGCGCAGGCGCTGAATCAATTCTCCTACGATGAACCAACTGGAGGAGGGGTGGTAGCCGCGGTCCTTGCCGGGCTCCCACTGTGCCTCCATCTCGCAGACGGCAGCCAGTGCATCGTTCCAGTCGCGGGAAGAATCGCCGAGGATGGCCATGCGCTTGCCCGAATCTGGGAAACCTCCGCGGTGGGACAGGAGGTGCGCGATCGTGCAGGCTTCCTTCCCTTTGACTCCGAATTCGGGGATATAGCTGCGAACGCGGTCTCGCAACTTCGCACCGCCCTCGTCGATGATTTGAAGCAGCGCGACGGCGACCAGGGGTTTGGTGGAACTCCAGAGCAGATAGTTGGACTCGGGAGTCGCATCTGCTCCGATCGCTTCGTCGAAAACCAGTTCGCCCCGCCAGTCCACGGCAATCTGGATCGACGGGCGGATGCCCTCGTCGATCTGCCGCTGCATCTCTCGCCGCAGGGCGTCGAAGCGGTCGCTCATTGGCACTCCCAGATCCGCAAGGAGTGCGAGCATAGCTGCTTCACAGCGCACAAAGGCGCTTTCCGCGCCGATGCTTCCAGCTCGAGTGCATGAATTTCGAATTCGTCGAAGGGGATCCGCTCGCCTGGTGCGACGGCAGGTTCAGCGCGCGTAGCGCCTGCGGCCGAGGGCGGCGAGCAACGCCGCGCCCGAAAAGAGCAGCAGGGTTGCGCTCGGCTCGGGCAAGCCGATTGCGGCTCCGACATCCGATCGCGGGAACGAAAGACCGTTGTCGGGGTTCGTGACGAGCGGGCCATGGTCCTTGAGCAGGCTGCGAATGTCTTCCGGCTGGAGGTCCGGTTGATCTTCGAGCAACAGAGCGGCTTGTCCGGCCGCGTAGGGGCTCGATGCAGACGTTCCACCGAATTGGCCGATGCCGCCACCGAGAGCTGGGCTGGTCGTTCGCCAATCGGGCGCGAGCAGATCGAGGATTTCGTCGCTGTTCGAGTGGCAGACGAATACGTCGGGTCCGCTGGAATCGGTGCATAGTATCGTCGTGCAACTGGTGTTTCCGCACCAACGGACACTGCCCACCGGCGCGTCGTAGACGCCGCCCACCGAGATCACTTCGGGAATACAGGCGGGCTCCGAGATGCCGTCGTCGTGCCCTTCGTTTCCCGAAGAGGCGAACACCGCCACGCCGGCCGCGTGTAGCAGGGCGATCGCATTGGCGCTGGGCGTCCCGGAGCACGGTGACGCGAACGGGTCGTTGTACTCGCCACCGTCACCGAGGCTCACGTTGACCACGCGGATCCCGAGCGCCTGGTGGTTGGTGACCAGCCAATCGAAGGCCGCATCGATGCTCGAGTTGAAGCCGGAGCCCGTGGCGCTCAAGACCTTGATCGCGACGATGCCCGCGTCGGGTGCGACTCCGGTTGGCGCGACCACGCCCCCAGACGTGATGATGCCGGCCGTGTGCGTGCCGTGACCGTTGTCGTCTTCTGCGCTTCCCGGCCCGGCTTGCTGAATGCCACCCGCCGGACAACAGCCCTGGTTCGGAGACGGGTGGTCGTTGCAGAAACACTGTTCAGCGATGATGTCGTCGGCGAGGTCGGGGTGGTCGGTATCGACCCCGGTATCGAGCACCGCGACATTGACGCCGCTACCCGTGATTTCCGCGGCGTGGAGCGTGTTCGCACCGATCAGCGCGATACCCTGGGCGAGTGTTGCGTGGACCTCGGAGTCGAGGTGGATCGCGGTGACTTCGGGGTTGCGGAGGAGCGCGTCGATTGCTGCGGCTCGCGCACGCCCCGCGAATCCGCTGACCGACTCGAAGCGATATTTCAGCTGGAAGGACCCGGCTGGAAGCGCGCGGAGAGCCCGCTCCTGTCGCGCATGGATCGAAGCGCGGCGCGCGAGCCCCGGGGGGTCGAGATCGTCCCGTTTCAGGCTGACGCGAATCGCGAGGCCCTCGCTCGGAATCGGGCCGTCCAGCGCTTTCACGATTTTCGGGCCGATCTGGGCGCGATCGTTGCCGGTCGGCTGCGCGGTTGCCGCCCACGCGGCCGCGAGCGCCGCGATCGCAACGCCCAGCGCGGCGCAACGGGTGATGGGCCAGCGAATCATCCGCTCCAGTTCTCCCCTTCGTCGACAGCGTCGAATGCACTCATCGGTCTGATGCAATCCTGACCCGACAGCTTACATGCTTCTCTATTGGATAGGTGCACGAAATGATCGATATCGGTCGGACATTCCGTTCGCAATGTGAAGCGTGGGAGCGATCGATTCTGCCTATGAGTTGCCGGTTGCACGCGCCGCAGCCAGATCCGCGGGCGTAGCGGCTTTGATGTAGAGCAACTCGAGCGCGATCGTCGCGGCGGCGAGCGCCGCGATTTCGGCGTGGTCGTACGCGGGCGCCACTTCGACCACGTCCATTCCGATCAAGTTGCAGCCGACGAGTTCTCTGAGGATCTCGAGCGCGCGCTCCGTCGAGATTCCTCCCGGAACGGGCGTTCCGGTCCCCGGCGCAAATGCCGGGTCGAGGCAGTCGATGTCGAAGGTGACGTAGGTGGGTGTCTCCCCGATGGCGCGGCGAATCACCTCGCCGGTCTCTCGCGCCGGATGAAGATTGACCCACGCGGCGTCGAGCACCTTGAACGGGTGGTCCTCGTACTCGTACTCCGTGCGGATACCGATCTGCACCGAGCGGGCAGGGTCGAGCAGGCCTTCCTGCAGGGCTTCTCGAAACATGCTGCCGTGATTGAAACTGCCTTCGATCGGCTCGGTGTCGGAGTGGGCGTCGAAGTGGACCAGCGAGATCGGACCGTGTGCCCGGAAGTGCTCGCGCAACAGCGGGAGCGAAATGTAGTGGTCCCCGCCCAGGGAGAGGATCGTCTTGCCCGCTTCGAGCAGCGTTCGAGCGTCGTGCTGCAGTTCGTCGACCATCTGCTGGTGGTTGCCCGAATCGAAGATCACATCGCCGTAATCGATCACGCCGAGCCGATCGCGCAGCGCGAACCGCCAGGGCCAACGGCGCGCCTCCCAACTCATTTGCCACGAAGCCCGGCGCACGCCGAGCGGTCCCTCTCGGGTGCCCGAGCGCCCGGTCGTCGCGAGGTCGTAGGGCACGCCGAGGATGGCGACGTCGACGCGGATCTCGGAGAGGTCGCGGGTCACCGGTAGTTCGAGGAAGCCGTGTTGTGTGAGAGGTTTGCGGTCCGGCACGGTCAATGACTCCTGTCGGTGTTCGCTCGTGTGTTCGATCGGCTCGGGCCGACTCGGTTCCGGTTTCAGGGCCAGGCCTGGTTTGCGTTCTAGAGCCAGCCCTGGCGCACGTAGAAGGCCTTCGCGCGCTCGGCGATCTTCTCGGCCATCCGCTCCGCGTCCGGGTTCATGGCGCCGCGGGTTTCTCGGGCGATGTTCATCCCGCCGCTGACCACGGCGGATGTCGCGGCCGAGCCCATGGCCGCTCCTCCGGCCACGGGGATCGCCATGCCGGGCATCTTCGAGCCCGACGCCTCCGCCTCGGCCTCGGCAATGCGACGGAGTCCGCGTTCGGTG
>JAHEEJ010000051.1 GCA_024640705.1 Deltaproteobacteria bacterium | reverse complement strand
TGCCGCCGCCGGGCCCCAAGACGAAGGAGTGGAACGAGCGGGACCGCAAGGTGGTTTCGCAGAACCTGACGCCGGATTACGAGCTGGTCACCGAGCGCGCCTCGGGGATGGTGATCGAGGACCTCGACGGCAATCGCTTCCTCGATTTCGCAGCGGGCATCTCCACGGTGTCGACGGGGCACTGCCATCCCGAGGTGGTCCGCGCCGTTCAGCAGCAGGCGGAGCGCATGCTCCACGTCTGTTATACGGATTTCCACTATCCCGCCTACATCGAGCTCTGCGAGATGCTCGCGAAGCTGGCCCCGATGCCCGGTAACAATCGGGTGTTCCTGTCGAATTCGGGTGCAGAAGCGGTCGAAACGTCGATCAAACTCGCGCGCACCCGAACCGGCCGATCGAAGATCATCGCGTTCTATGGCGCCTTCCACGGGCGCACGCTCGGCACCCTGACGCTGACGGCGAGCAAGCCCGTACAGCGTCGGAGCTTCGGGCCGCTGCTGCCGGATGTCTTCCACACCCACTACTCGTACTGTTATCAGTGCCCCGTCAACCGGAAGCCCGACTCGTGCGACGTGCAGTGTCTCGACCTGCTGACGGATTCGATGTTCCATCACACGGTCCCGCCGGACGAGGTGGCGGCGGTGTTGGTGGAGCCGATTCAGGGAGAGGGGGGCTTCATTCCTCCGCACCCCGAATTCCTGCGCCGGCTACAGGCCCTCTGCCGCGAACACGGCATTCTGCTGATTGCGGACGAGGTGCAGTGCGGGATGGGCCGGACCGGCAAGCTGTTCGCGTCCGAGCACTTCGGCCTCGAGCCCGACATGGTGATCCTCGCGAAGGGCATCGCATCGGGCATGCCGATCTCGGCCGTCATCGCGCGCGACGAGGTGATGAAGTGGAACAACGGCAGCCACGGAAGCACGTTCGGCGGCAATCCCCTGTCCTGCCAGGCCGCGCTCGCCACGCTGAAATTGCTGCAGGGCGGACTGATCGAAAACGCGGGTCGCGTCGGGAGCCGGCTGATCGAGAAACTGCGCGGATTGAAGGAAAAGCACGCGCTGCTCGGTGACGTTCGCGGCATGGGCCTGATGATCGGGCTCGAGATCGTCGCGAATCAGGCGACCCGCGAGCCCGCGCCCAAGCAGCGCGAGCGCATCGTCTGCGGCGCGTACGAGAAGGGTCTGCTCACCTTGCCGTGCGGCAAGTCGACGATCCGGCTCTCGCCGCCGCTGATCTGCAGCGATTCGGATGCCGACAAGGCGGTTTCGATCCTCGATGCGGTGCTCGGCGAGGTCGGCGCGACCAGCTGAGGGCGACCTGAGCTGAGGGTGATCCCGGAGCGGCCCAATCAAGGGGAGCCTTTTTTGGGCCGCGATCTCCGGACCAGTGAAAACTCCTAGCGCTTCGCCCGCCTATCGGGAGCGTGGAAGGCATCTCGATCCAGCGAGCCGCTCGATCGGCTGATTTGAATCATTTCGCCCTCGCTGGAGATGCCCGGAAACGCTATATCCTGACCCCCATGCCGATCCGCTCCCCCTTCCACGACCGCGTTGCGCGCTATTGCACCAGTTTCGCCTGGAAGGATTGGGCGGGTTACTACGCGGCCTCGCATTTCGGTGAGACGCACCTGCCGGAGTACTGGGCGTTCCGCGAGTCGTGCGCGATCACCGACATCACGCCCTTGTTCAAGTACGAGGTCAAGGGCAAGGACGCCGCGCGTCTGCTCTCGCGCATGACGGTGCGCGGTTTCGAGAAGCTGCCGGTGGGGCGCGTCGCCTATACGTGCTGGTGTGATGCCAACGGCAAGGTCATCGACGATGGGACGGTGAGTCGACTCGGAGAGGCTCACTTCTTCATCACGGCCGCGGAACCCACGCTGTCCTGGATGAGTCGATTGAGTCGCGGCTTCGAGGTCGAATTGCTGGATGTGAGCGAGCGGACGGGCGCGCTCTCGCTACAGGGGCCGACCTCGCGCGATGTGCTGAAGCAATGCACCGATGCCAATCTCGATGCCTTGAAGTTTTTTCAGACGACGTCCGCGAAACTCGACGGGGCCGGCGTCCAGATCAGCCGCACGGGCTACTCAGGCGATCTTGGATACGAGTTGTGGTGTAACGCTGAAGATGCGTTGAAGGTCTGGGACGCGCTCATGACCGTGGGCCGCGACTACGGGATCGAGCCCGCCGGTATCGAGGCGCTCGACATGGTGCGCATCGAAGCGGGCTTCATCATGCTCGGCGTCGACTACTACTCTGCGCCGCACGTCACCATCGACGCCCGCCGTTCGTCGCCCTACGAGATCGGACTCGACCACTGCGTGAAGCTCGATCGGGATTCGTTCATGGGTCAGGAGGCGTTGCGCGCGGAAGCTGCGCGCGGTGCGGAGTGGAAACTGGTCGGAGTGGAAGCGGACTGGCTCGAACTCGAGCGCCTCTACGAGAGCTACAGCCTGCCCCCTGGGCTTGCGCCGGCCGCTTGCCGCGATTCCGTACCGCTCTATCTGGATGGCAAATTCGTCGGCCAGGTGACGAGCACCGTATGGTCGCCGCTGCTGAAGCGCTACATCTGCCTCGCAAGCGTCAAGGCGCAGTACGCGGCGCTCGGCACGAAGCTCAAGCTCGAGCACACCGCGCTCTACGAGCGAAAGACGGTTACCGCGACCGTCGTCGAGAGACCCTTCTTCGAACCCGAGCGCAAGAGGACACCCTGATGGCCACGACTTATGATGCGATCGTCGTCGGCGCCGGGCACAATGGGCTCACCTGCGCGGCCTACCTCGCCAAGGCGGGGCGCAAGGTGCTCGTCCTCGAAAGCCGCGACTCGATCGGCGGCGCGACGGCCAGCGAGGAGATCTACCCGGGCTTCACCTTCTCGACTTGTTCGTACGTGGTGAGCCTGCTGCGCCCGCAGATCATTCGCGACCTGGAACTCTCGAAGCACGGTCTCGAGATCATGCCGCTGGACTGGACGTTTTCTCCGTTCGAGGACGGCACCTCGCTGTTGCGCGGCCCCGATGCCGAGATGAACCGGCGCAACATCGCGCGCTTTTCCCGCAAGGATGCCGAGCGCTATCCGCTCTTTGGTCAGGCGATGAGTGAACTCGGTCGGATGATGAAGCCGATCATCGAATCGCCCATTCCCGAACCCTCCAAGCTCACCCCCTCGACGATCTTCGAAGCACTGCGCCTGGGCAAGCAATTCAAGGGCGTTGGCGAGGAGTGGCTGGCCGCGAACCTCAAGATGATGACGATGAGCGCCGTCGACTTCCTGAGCGAATGGTTCGAGTCCGAGCGCCTGATCGGGCCGATGAGCGTGAGCGGAATCATCGGCACCTTCCTCGGGATTCGATCCCCGGGCACCGCCTACGTGTTGCTGCACCACTACATGGGCGAGATCGATGGCGCTTTCCGGGCCTGGGGCCTGCAGAAGGGCGGCACCGGCGGGGTTGCGATGGCGATCGCGCGCTCCGCGGAATCGCTCGGCGTCGAGATCAAGACGGGCTGCCGCGTCGACAAGGTCCTCATGACCGGTAGCGAGGCGCGTGGCGTCGTGCTCGTGAATGGCGATGAGTACCACGCGAAGGCGATCGTGAGCGGGGCGGATCCGCATCGGACCTTCCTCGGCCTGATCGGAGAAGATCGCCTCGACGAAGACTTCGTCAAGCAGATCAAGCGCTTCAAGATGCGGGGCTCGTCGGGCAAGGTGAACCTCGCGCTCGATTCGCTCCCCGAGTTCCCCGGTCTGGATCAGGAGTCGCCCGCGCTCCGGGCCGACATCACGATTGCACCGAACATCGATTTTCTCGAGCGCGCCTACGACGACGCGAAGTACGGACGCTTTTCGCGCGAGCCGTTCATGGATTGCGTGATCCCGTCGCTGACGGACCCGTCGGTGGCGCCGCCGGGCAAGCACGTGATGAGCATCTTCGTGCAGTACGCGCCCTACAACCTCAAAGAGGGTCCCGCCGACTGGGAGAACCAACGCGAGGCGTTCGGCGACGCGGTCATCAACACCCTCGAGCGCTTCTCTCCGGGCATCAAGGACCGCATCCTCCACCGCCACGTGCTGACCCCGTGGGATCTCGAGAAGACCTACGGTCTCACCGAGGGCAACATCTTTCACGGCGAGCTCAGCCTCGAACAGCTCGCGTTCATGCGCCCGGCTGCGGGTTGGGCGCGTTACAAGACGCCGATCGAGAAGTTCTGGCTGTGCGGATCGGGTGCGCATCCCGGCGGTGGCATCATGGCCGCGCCCGGACAGTTGTGCGCGAACACCATGCTCAAGGCGAGGGCGGTATGAGTCGCGCGATCATCATCGGTGCCGGGCACAACGGATTGGTGGCCGGGCTGCTGCTCGCGCGCGCGGGCCGCAAGGTGACGATCGTCGAGCAGCGCGCGGTCGTGGGGGGATTGTGCGCCGCGAGCGAAGTGCATCCGGGCTACACGGTTCCCGGATTGCTTCACGACAGCACCGGTGTCCGCCGCGAAATCGTCGACTCGCTCGGCCTCTCGCGCTTTGGCCTCGCGTTCGAGAGCGAAGCGCCTTCGGTGCTCGCCGCGCACTCGGAGCACAAGGGCGTCGTGCTGCACGCCGAAGCCAAGCGCTCGCGCGACGAACTCGAGGCGCTCCACCGGGGCGACGGCGACGGCTACATCGCGTGGCGCGGATTTCTGTCGCGAATTCGCGGCTTCGTGTCGGGTGTCCTGAGCGAAAAACCGCCCTTGATGAAGCCCGACTCGATCGCCGAGCTGTGGAGTATGGGCAAGACCGGCATCGGCCTTCGACGACTCGGGAAACCCGACATGCTCGAGTTGATGCGCGTGGCGCCGATGTGTGCGGCCGATTGGCTGCAGGAATCTTTCGGCGATTCGCTGCCGGCTGCGGCACTTGCGGCGCCGGCTGCAATCGGCGCCTCTCTCGGGCCGTGGTCGGCGGGTACCGCTGCGAGCTTGTTGCTCTACGAAAGCGTGCGCGGCGCGGAGGTCAAAGGCGGGCCGGCTGCGTTGACGCAATCGCTGCAGCAGGCCTTCGAAGCGGCCGGCGGAGCGATCGCGCTGGAGTCGGCGGTTGCTCGGATCCGCGTCGAGCAGGGAGCGGTCTGCGGAGTCGAACTCGCCGGCGGAGAATTCATCGAAGCGCCGCTGGTGGTGGCCAGTTGTGATCCGAAGCGCGCCCTGCTCGAGCTCGTCGAGCCGGCCAGCTTGCCGCTCGACGTCGAGGAGCAGGTCGCTTCGATTCGCTTGCGCGGGTCGACCGCGAAGGTGAACCTGGCCCTGGACGGTCCAATCAGCTTCCGCGGGCGCGAGGGCGAGCGGCACGCGCGCGCGGTCGTTTCCGATCACCTCGACGACATCGAGCGCGCATTCGACGCCGCGAAGTACCGCGCGTGTTCGAAGCGGCCCCATCTCGACGTGAGCATCCCGAGCGTCAACGATGCATCGCTTGCACCGGATGGGAAGGACGTCGTGTCGATTCTCGCGCACGCGGCGCCCTACCACCTCGAGGGCGGCTGGAATGGCGACGCGCGCGAACGCTTCGGGGACGCGGTCGTGGAAATGCTCGAAAGCGTCGCGCCCGGGACCCGGGCCAGGATCGTCGCGCGCGAAGTCCTCAGCCCTGCGGACCTCGAGGATCGCTACGGCCTCACGGGCGGCCACATCCATCACGGAGAACACGCGCTCGACCAGCTTCTCTTCATGCGTCCGACGCCCAAGCTGGCGCGTTACAAGACGCCGATCGAGGGGCTCTACCTCGGGGGCAGCGGCTCGCACCCAGGCGGCGGTGTCACCTGCCAGCCTGGCGCGCTCGCCGCCGCGGCCGCCCTCAAGGGCTGACGTTTCGGTCGCCGGCGAATCCGAAGGATTCGCTTTGCGGCGCCGAGACCTGTTCGGCCTCGTCTAGCCCAGATCGCGCGCGCTCAGTCGGTCAGCCGCTCGACGAACTTCGCCGACGTTCCCGCGCGAACCTGCTCGAGCGTCGCTCCTGGCATCAGGCCGATCAGGGTGAGCTTCCCCGCTTCGAATGCAAAGACGGCCAGATCGGTGATCACCATGTTCACCGCGCCGCTGGTCGTGAGCGGAAGGTCGCATTCCGGCACGACTTTCGCGCTGCCGTCGCGGTTGGTGTGGGTCATGGTGATGATCAGTCGCTTGGCGCCCGAAGCCAGGTCCATCGCGCCGCCCACGCCCAGCAGCGGTTTGCCCGGAACGGCCCAGTTCGCGAGGTTGGCCGCCTCGTCGACCTGCAATCCGCCCATGATGGCCACGTCGACGTGTCCCCCGCGAATCATCGCGAACGAGTCGGCGCTATCGAAGTAGCTGCTTCCGGGCAGCGCGGTCACCGGGATCTTGCCCGCGTTGACCGGGAAGTCCATCGCACCGCCTTCCGTGGGTGCGGGGCCGACGCCGAGCATGCCGTTTTCACTGTGGAGGATGATGCCGTGTTCTGGCGTGATCAGATCGGCGACGAGCGTCGGAATCCCGATTCCGAGATTCACGACGTCGCCGCGCTTCAGCTCCTTCAGCGCGCGGCGGGCCATGTTCATGCGCGCGTCGTCGACCTTCTTGTCACTCGACGCCACGGATGCGGAGGTGCCCAGTTCTTCGAGTGTCGTGCTGGCCTGGACGAGGTAGTCGACGAAGCAACCCGGCGTGTGGATCTGGTTGGGGTCGATCTCTCCGACGGGAACGATCTTCTCCACTTCTGCGATCACCAGGTCGGCTGCGGTCGCCATCGCCTTGTTGAAATTTTGTTCGGTCATCCGGTAGACGAGGTTGCCTGCGGTATCGGCCTTCCACGCGCGAATCAAGGCCACGTTTCCGCGTATCCCTGGCATCAGGACGTGTGTCTTTCCGTCGATGACTTTCGTTTCGCGCTTTTCACCGATCAGGGTTCCGGCCGAGGTGGGTGTGTAGAAGCCACCGATTCCCGCGCCGCCCGCGCGCAAGGCTTCGGCGAGAGTGCCCTGGGGAACCAGCTCCACCTCGAGGTTTCCGGCCTGGGCAGCTGCGACGGCCTCTGGATTGCTGGTGAAGAACGATCCAATCGCCTTCTTGAGTTGACCCGTGCGCACGAGCCGGCCGCCGCCGAGTCCGACCTCGCCGACATTGTTCGCCACGTAGGTGAGGTCTTTTGCGTCGGTTTCCGCGAGCGCGTGAACGAGATGCACCGGGCTTCCGGTCATGCCAAATCCGCCCACGAGAATCGTGTCGCCGGACTTGACCATCGCAACGGCTTGTTTCAGTGATATCTGGGGAACTTCTTTCACGGTTGGCCCCTCAGTGGCGAATCATTCGGATTCGCTGGAGTCGTCGCAGGCCCCGTTCTGAGGCCACGCATTCAAAGCTTCTCGACGATGGCTGCCTCGCCCTGGCCTACGCCTACGCAGAGCGTGGCCAGGCCGTATCGCATCGATTCGCCGAGTTCGGATCGCCTTTGCATTTCGTGGATCAGGGTCGTGAACAATCGCGCCCCCGAGCATCCGAGCGGGTGGCCCAGTGCGATGGCTCCGCCGTTTACGTTGGTGATTGCGTGGTCGAGTCCGAGTTCTCGCAGTACCGCAACTGATTGGACGGCAAACGCTTCGTTGAGTTCGGCGAGCTGGATGTCGTCGAGCGAGAGTCCCGCGCGCGCGAGCGCCTTCCGGGTCGCGGGTACCGGCCCGAGGCCCATCACCCGAGGGTCGACGCCTGCAGCCGCGGAACAAACCCAGCGCGCGAGCGGCGTGATGCCGAGTTCGTTGGCTCGGGTATCGGACATCAAGACGACCGCTGCGGCACCGTCGTTGAGTCCACTCGAGTTTCCCGCCGTCACGGTTCCACCGGATCGGAACGCCGCCCTCAGTCCACTCAGTTTTTCCATGTCGGTGGCGAGTTCGAAGTTGTCTCCCTCGCGCGTGTAACGCGGGAACTCGTCGGTATCGAACACGATCGGATCGCCGCGCCGCTGTGGGATCGAGACCGGGACGATTTCCCGCTTGAAGTGACCCGCTTGGATGGCTTGCACGGCTCGGCTCTGGCTCTCGAGCGCAAACGCGTCCTGGTCTTGCCGGGTGATCTCGCCGCCCTTGATCTTTCCATCGCGGCTTTGCTCGTAGATGTTCTCGGCGGTCTCGCCCATGGCTTCGAGCGGGAAGAGCGCTTCCATCTTGGGGTTCGGAAACCGCCAGCCGAGCGTACTGTCGAAACCCGTGATGTTGCCCGAAGGGCCAAACGACTGCGGGTTCTTCGGCAACACGTAGGGCGCGCGCGTCATGCTCTCGACGCCACCCGCGAGGTAGATGTCGCCCTCTCCAGCACGGATGGCTCTGGCCGCTTGATTGATCGCGGTCAGGCCGCTGGCGCAGAGCCGGTTCACCGTCGAACCGGGCACCGATTGCGGAAACCCCGCGAGCAGCAGCGCCATGCGCGCCACATTGCGATTGTCTTCGCCGGCCTGGTTCGCGCAGCCGGCGATGACTTCCTCGATCTCGGCAGCATCGATTCCGGCGCGATTCACGGCTTCGCGCAGCGCCAACGCCAGCAGGTCGTCGGGCCGCACGCCCGAAAGCGCTCCGCGAATTTGACCGATGGGTGTGCGCACCGCGCTCGCGATGACGACTTCAGGCATGTGTCGACTCCAACGTCATTTCAGGCGGGATCGCCTCGATCGACGAATCAGGCAACTCGAACTCGGCCCGGCCGATCGGCTCCGACAGGGCGGAAGTTAGAACGTTGGCGCTCTTCGGGCCATCCGGCGGCAGCGCCCCGCGCGAAATCCCGGCTGGGTGGCTTCTTCCTGTCGTCGGCCGAGCGGTTGCCGCTTCCCGGCGGGCCCCTGATACTCCGGGCAGCCCGAGAGGGAACCCGGAGTCGGGGGAGGTGGAGATGGCGCGGGGAAAGAACTTCTTCCCGATGCAGCGAGGCGAAAAGATCGCGCTGAGCGTCCTGATTGTCTTTGCTGCCGCGTCCTTCCTTCCGATCGCACGCAGCGTCGAAGTCGCGGGCATGCTGCTGTTTGGTTGGCTGATGGCGGCCTTGATGCTGCTTTCGCCGATCCTGACCCTCTGGGTCTTCTGGCGCGGTCGGCCGCGAAATTAGCGGGCGAATCCTTCGGGTTCGCTTGCGGCTTCGCGCGGCCCTGACGGGCCGCGCTTCTGGAGGGAGGCGCCTGTGCTCGTCGAGCAAATCCTCGTGCTCCTCTATCTGGCCGCCTGCATCGGAATCGGCGTTTACGCTTCGCGCAAGGTTCTCACCTCGCGCGATGAATACTGGGTGGCGGGGCGCCGGATCGGCACCGCGGTCAACACCATGGCCATCATGGCGAGCCTCGCGAGCGGCGGCTCGATCATTGGCGTCATGGGATACGCCTATTCCCAGGGCATCCCCGCCACGTTCGCGCTGTTCGCTGGGGCGGTGGTCGGTTTCCCGCTCGCCTCGATTCTGGTCGCCCGCCAGCTGCGCAATTTTGGCCGCTACACGATCACCGATTTTCTGGCCTTCCGGTTTCCAAGTCCGGTCGTGCGGGTGCTGGTGCCGATCCTGATCGTGCTCGCGTTCACCGCCTATATCATTGCCCAACTCAAAGCCGCTGGGATCACGGCCAACGCGCTGCTCGGCATCCCCTATGACACGGCGCTGGTCGTCGCGACGCTGGTCTTCGTCACCTACGTCTCGATCGGGGGGATGATCGCGATCACCTGGACCGACGTCGTTCAGGGGGTGTTGATGCTGCTCGTCGTCGTCGGGACCGCACTCGCGGTGATCTGGCGCGCGGGTTCTCCGTTTGCGTTGGTCGCCCAGGCGACCGAGGTGGCGCCGGAACTCGGCGGCCTCGCCAATCAGGAAATCGGGAGCGCCGTCGGTTATTTCATCATCTGGGCCACCGCGATTCCGGTGATCCCGCATATCGTGATGCGGGTTTTCACCGCAAGGGATGGGCGCAGCGCGCAGCTTTCGCTCAACCTGGCGATGTTGGTCTACAGCGTGATGATCCTCGCTGCGGTGCTCGCAATCGTTCCGCTCGGCAAGCTCGCCTTTCCCGATCTCGTCGATGCCGATCGGGTCTTTCTCCGGGTGATCCAGTCCGAGTTTCCGGCGGTGGTTCGCGGAATCGCGGTGGCGGCCGTGCTCGCGGCCGTGATGTCGACCACCGACGCGCTGTTGTTGGCCTGCAGCTCGGCGATCGCCCACGACCTGCTCGGGGACATCTTGCGGCAGCGGGCGAGCGACAAGACCCTGGCGGCGATTCGGGTGGCATCGGCGTGGCTGGTCGGGATCCTGGCGCTCTATTGGGCGCTGTCGCCGCCCGAGTTGCTGACTCGTTTCTACACCGCCGGAATCGGCTTGCTGAGCGCGGGGCTCTTCGTGCCCACCATCGCGGGCCTTTGGTGGAAGCGCGCGAACCGGGCCGGCGGGGTCGCGTCGCTGGTCGCGGGAGCGGGGACCTACGTGCTCTCGCTCAGCGGGGGCGTCGAATTCGGCCTCCCCCCGATCGTGGTCTCGCTGTCCGCGAGCGCGCTGGCCATGGCCGCGGGCGGTCTGCTCGGAGCGCCCGAAACCGCCGAGATGCAAAAGCAGATTGCAGCCCTCCACGGCGAAGGGCCCTCCGGCGGGCCCTGAGGGCGAAAGCCCGCCCCCAACCGATTTCTGCGCAGATTGATAGAATACGGACATGCCGCCTAGCTCCCTGAGCCAGTACCCCGACGGGCACGTCCTCTATCGCCGACTCGCGAAGAGCTTCCCGAAGATCGTTCGCGGTGAGGGCTGCTGGCTCTACGACGACAACGGCAAGGGATATCTAGACGCGAGCAGCGGCGCACTCGTCAGCAACCTGGGGCACGGCAATGCCGCGATGGCGAAGGCCATCGGCGAGCAGGCCGCGCGCGTCGGCTACGTGAGCGGCGTGGCGTTCACCAACGACGCGGTCGAAGAACTCGCTGCCGAACTCAGCACGCTGACGGCTGAAGGTCTCGACAAGACTTTGTTCTGCTGCAACGGAGGCGATGCCGTCGAGGCTGCGCTCAAGGTTGCGCGCCAGTTCTGGGCGGAATCGGGTCGACCCGAGAAACGCAAGGTCGTGGCGCTTTTTCCGAGCTATCACGGGAACACGCTGCTCGCGCTGTCCGTTTCGGGTCGCCCGGCCTACCGGAAGCAATTTCGAGATTGGTTGATTCCCGTTTGCAATGTGCCCGCGCCCTACGCCTATCGCTGCGCGTGCCGCGGGGAGGGAGAGGATTGCCCGGCCTGTAGCGGAACCGCGCTAGAGGATGTGCTGTTGCAGGAGGGGCCCGAAACCGTCGCGGCTTTCATTGCCGAACCGGTGGGGGGATCTTCGACGGGCGCTTCGGTGCCGCGTGCCGGATATTGGCAGAAGATCCGGGAAATCTGCGATCGCCACGAAGTGCTCTTCATCGCAGACGAGGTCATGGTCGGTGCGGGCCGCACGGGCACCTGGTCGGCGCTCGAGCCGTACGCGGTCGTGCCGGATTTCCAGATCTTCGGCAAGGGGATCTCCGGCGGGTACGCGCCGCTGTCGGCGATGGTGACCTCGCGCCGGATTCTCGACGTGCTCGCCAAAGGCTCGGGCGCGCCGTTGCACAACCAGACGTTTTCGCAATTTCCGATCTCGTGTGCAGCCGGCCTCGCGGCGATTCGACAGTTGAAGACCGAGGGATTGATCGAACGTTGCGCCCAGATGGGCGAGATCCTCCAGCGGCGTCTCGCGGAACTCCTCGAGCACCCCAACGTGGGTGACGTGCGCGGACGGGGGTTGTTCGCGGGCGTCGAATTCGTCGAGGACAAGGCATCTCGCAAGCCCTTCGACCCGCGCTTGCGCTTCGCAGACACCTTCACCAAGGCCGCGCAGGCGGCTGGCCTCGCGGTCTGGCCCAATTCGGGGTACACCGACCAGGAAAATGGAGATCTCGTGCTGATCGGGCCTCCGTTCATCATCACCGAGAGCGAAATTTCCGAGTTGGTGGAGCTGTTCCGCTCCGCGCTCGAAACCGCGATCGAGAAAATTCGCTAACCCACCAGCCAGTCAAGAAAGCCCAATTGAGGAGGCACGATGCCGACGGATGCACCGGACCAGATGAAGATCACCTACACGACCTCTGCGGCCGACATGGAGAAGATCCACGCGGCGTTCGACAAGGCGCTCGAAAAGGTCCGATCCGAATGCGGTCGCGATTACCCGATCTATATCAACGGCGTGGAGGTGCGAACGGACCTCCCGCCGATCGTCGACACTTCGCCGATCGATACCGGCCTGGTTCTCGGCCGATTCACGTCCGCCACCGTCGACCACGTCAACGAAGCGATCGAATCCGCCTATGACGCCCGCTTGCGCTGGGAGAAGCTCGGCTGGCGCAAGCGCGTGGCGATCATGCACGAGGCCGCCAACCTGGTTCGCCGCGACAAGATCGAAATTGCGGCCTGCATGAGCCTCGAGGTCGGCAAGAACCGCATGGAGGCGCTCGGCGACGCCGAAGAGGCGGCGGATCTGATCGACTACTACGCGCAGCAAATGGAAGACGCCAACGGCTACCAGCAGAAGATGAACAAGCTCACGCCGATCGAGGACAATACCGATCTGCTGCGTCCGTTTGGCGTGTTCGTCTGCATCGCGCCGTTCAACTTTCCGATGGCGCTCGGCTGCGGGATGTCGTCTGCGGCGCTCGTGGCGGGGAATACGCTCGTCTTCAAGCCGGCCCAGGACACGCCGTGGACGGGGCTGAAGCTCTACCACATCTACCGCGAGGCGGGCGTTCCGGAAGATGTGCTGCACTTCGTATCCGGCAGGGGATCCGTGATCGGAGACGCGCTCTGGCAGCATCCCAAGGTGGGCGGCGTCGTCTTCACGGGTTCGAAGGAGGTCGGCGACCGGATCTTCAAGGGATTCAGTGAAAAATGGGTCAAGCCCTGCCTGATGGAACTCGGCGGCAAGAACGCCTGCATCGTGATGGATTCCGCAGATGTCGATGCGGCTGCGGAGGGTGTGATGAAATCGGCGTGGGGGCTCCAGAACCAGAAGTGCAGCGCGTGTTCGCGGGTCTACGTGCACAAGAAGGTGGCGGAGGAGTTCACCGCGAAACTGATCGAGAAGACGCGCGCGATCTCGATTGGCGATCCGACGGAGCGGGATGTGTATTTCGGCCCCGTGATCAACCCGAGCGCGGTTGCGACCTGGGAGCGCGCCGTCGAAATGGGGAAGAAGGACGGATCGATTCTCAATGGCGGCCACCGCATGTCCGAGGGACCTCTTGCGAAGGGTCATTACGTCGAACCCACCATCATCAAGGCGCCGCTGACGAGCGCCGTCTTCACCGAAGAATTCTTCGTTCCAATTCTCGCGATCGGCGAAGTCGACTCGCTCGAGCAGGCGATCGAAGAGACCAACAAGGTCGAGTACGGCCTGACGGCGGGTTTCTTTTCGAAGAACGAAGCGGAGGTGGAGAAGTTCTTCGACGAGGTCGAAGTGGGGGTCATCTATGTCAACAAGCGCAGCGGCGCGACCACCGGCGCCTGGCCGGGCGCACAGCCCTTCACGGGATGGAAGGCCTCCGGTTCGAGCGGGAAGGGTGGCTGCGGCCCCTACTACGTGATGCAGTTCATGCGCGAGCAGAGCCGCTGCGTGATCGAAGAATAGCTCCAGCGTTCGTCGGGTAACCGGAGGGGTCGATCGAACGGCCCTCCGTCCATGAGGATGAGATTGCCATAGAGCGTCGATACCGCCGGATAAACGGCGTATCGTCGTGTTGATCATTCACGGTTCACTCCACTGAGGACGCGCAGACATGCAGACAGAGCGTCGAGTCCATTGCTGGTTGATCTTCTCCCTGGTTCTTTCGTTCGCGGCTCCGGCCATTGCCCAGGCGGCTGGCCGCGAACCGGTTCTCAAGCAGATCGGGGTTCCCCACAGCTACTACTACCGGGAGATGTACCTCCCGCAGCCGACCACGGGACCGAGTTCCGTCGCGTGGTCGCCGGATGGATCGACGCTCGTCTATTCGATGCAGGGTCGGCTGTGGCGGCAACGGCTCGGAACCGAAGAGGCGGAGCAGCTCACGCAGGGCAATGGGTACGATTTCCAACCCGACTGGTCGCCCGACGGTCGATCGATCGTCTACGTCTCCTATCGCGCCGATGCGATGGAACTGCGGTTGCTCGATCTGGGCACACTCGAATCCCGACCGCTCACCGAGAATGGCGCCGTCAATCTCGAGCCGCGGTTCTCGCCGGATGGCAAGCGGTTGGCGTTCGTCTCGACGCAATTCGAGCGGCGCTGGCACATCTTCGTGATGGATTTGAAGAAGAGCGGCGCGGGTGCCGCGCGTCGGATCACCGAAGATCACGAGAGCAAGCTGCCGCGTTATTACTACAGCGCCTTCGATCACTACCTCTCGCCCAGCTGGTCGCCCGATGGCGAAGAGCTCATGTTCGTGTCGAATCGCGGGCATATCTGGGGAAGCGGCGGATTCTGGCGGATGCAAGCGGAGCCGGGCGCCGAACCGCGAGAGATCCGCTACGAAGAGACCACCTGGAAGGCGCGGCCCGATTGGTCGCGCGACGGTCGCCGGGTCATCTACTCCTCCTACCTCGGACGGCAATGGCACCAGCTTTGGATCATGACCGACGAGGGCGGTGACGTCTTCCCCCTCACCTATGGCGAGTACGATGTCACCGCAGCCCGCTGGTCGCCCGACGGGAAGAAGATCGCCTACGTCTCGAACCAGGGCGGCAACACCTCGCTCTGGACCCAGGAGATTCCGGGTGGACAGCGCGAGGAGGTTCGCGCCGTGCGCCGCAGTTACCGCGAGCCGACGGGGCGGCTGCGGATCCGCATCGTCGATGCAAACAATGGCGCGCCCGTTGCGGCGCGGGTCTCGGTGACGGATGCGTCTGGCCGCGGCTATGCGCCGGACGCGGCGCTCTGGCACGCCGACGACGGCTTCGACCGATCGGTGCGCCCGTTCGAATACCAGTACTTCCATGCACTCGGAGAGGCCGAACTCGTGCTGCCGGCAGGGGAGATCGAAGTCGAGGTGATCCGCGGCCTCGAAACCCGCCCCGTGCGTCGGACGCTGAAGATCGAAAGCGGTTCTGTGCGCGATCTCGACCTGTCGCTCGAAAGAATCGCCGACCTCGCGTCCGAAGGTTGGTGGAGCGGTGATGTCCACGTGCACATGAATTATGCGGGCGCCTATCGAATGAACCCGGAGCAAGTCGCGTTCCAGGCATCCGCCGAAGATCTGCACCTCGTCGAAAACCTGATCGTCAACAAGGAGCAGC
>JAHEEJ010000333.1 GCA_024640705.1 Deltaproteobacteria bacterium | reverse complement strand
CGGTCGCTTTGCTTTCGGTCCCCTGGCGGCGACCCGCGCCATGTGCCCGCCGCCCAGTATGGACGAGCAAATCGTCGCGCAATCCGAATTCGTTCGCTCGTATTTGCTGCAGGAGAATCGACTCTATCTGAGCCTCATGGCCGACGGAGGCATCTATGCGTGGGAACGCCAGGGCGAGTAGGGTCTGGACACCCGGTTCGGTGCCTGAAAATCCGATGTCGCAGACGGCATTTCGCTGGGGGTGCGAAACGGACTCAAAATGGAGCTGGATCGAGCTTGGTCATTAAGGATTCACCGCCTATCGTATTACGCTAACAGCATGCAGGCATTCAATAAGGTGTCGGAGACCGTTCCCGATCGGCTGCACGCCACGCGCGTAATGCGCGAGTTCGGCCAGCTCGGATTCGAAATGACGTCGGCGAAACTCCGCCACGCTTCAGTAATCCGCCACGACTCCCGAGTTCGCTTCATTCGCCGGTTTCTCCCGGACGGCGGGCCTCCGTCGTGACCGAGGCGCTGCTGTCGATCCGCTGGGCCGAACTGGTCGATCTGGCCGTGGTTTGGTTGATGGTATGGGCCGGCATCGCCTGGTTGCGCGCCACCCCCGCTCGTCTCGCGTTGGGAGGAATTGGGATCCTGGCGGCTGTTTACCTGGTCGCGCGGCAGCTGGGTCTCGTGCTGACCACCTGGATTCTCCAGAGCTTCGCTGCGGTCTCCGTGCTCATCGCGGTCGTCGTATTTCAGCAGGACCTGCGCCGCCTGTTCGAACAGATCGCGGCGCTGGGTTTGCGGCGCAAGCTGCTGCTGGCCGGGCCCGATGCCACCGACACATTGGTGCGCTCGATTGCAGCCCTGGCCGGGCAGCGTCACGGTGCGCTGATCGTGCTGCCGGGCAGGGAGTCGATCGAAAGTCACGTGGAAGGTGGCCTGATCCTGAATGCACACGTCACCGAACCGCTGTTGCTCTCGTTGTTCGACCCGCACTCTCCCGGGCACGACGGGGCAGTGATCTTGTCGGGGGATCGCGCGTCGCGGTTCGCGGTGCACCTGCCGCTCTCGGTCAATCACGCCCAACTCGGCCAGCGCGGCACGCGGCACGCGGCGGCGCTCGGTCTGGCGGAACGAACCGACGCGCTGTGCATCGTGGTGTCCGAGGAGCGCGGGACGGTCTCGGTCGCCGAAGCGGGGCAGCTCCGCACGCTCCCTCAACCACAAGAGGTCGGAGTCGAGATCCGGAGATTCCTCGAACGCATCGCGCCGGCCAGTGCCGAGCGCGCGGCTTGGATGCGCGGATTGGTCAAGCGATGGCGCGAGGGTCTGTTGGCCATGCCCATCGCGGGGTTGTTGTGGTTTCTTGCGATCCCCGGCGGCACGGTCGTGGAGATCCAACGGGAGATTCCGATCTCGGTCCTGGGTGTGCCGCAAACGCTCAAGGTCACATCCGTCGATCCGGAGCGAGCACTCGTGACGCTGTCTGGCCGGCGCCGAGATCTCTATTTTCTCAGGCCAGACGCATTCGAGGTGCGCGTGGATGCCATCATGGCTGAACTCGGGCGGCGCAGCTTCGCGCTACTCCAGGGAAACGTTCGCCATCCGGAAGCGGTCGACGTGCTCAACATCGAACCGGACCGCGTGATGGTCGTCCTGGAAGAACGCCAGACCGGAACGAACAAGAACGGCGCCGGCGGCAAGCCTCGGTGAGAGTTCTCCGCCCGCCAACGTCCGCGCTTCGTGCCGCGGCGATCGGGAACTGATCCGAAAAATCTTGAATGGAGGGGGTCGATGGCGATATCGGCAATGGAAGCGATGGTGCGGTCGTTCGCGAGCGCGCATCCCGCGGATGCCGCTCGTTGCCTGGAGGGCCTCGAGCCAGCCGAGGCGGCCACGATCCTCAAGCGGTTGTCGGGGCGTCTCGCCGGTTCCGTTACCGAGCGGCTGACACCCACAGCGGCCGGAGCCATTCTCACGCAGCTCGGCGCCGACACCACCCGCGAATTACTCGGCGCAGTTCCAGTCAGGCAAGCGGCCGCCATCCTTCAGAATCTCGAAGACGCGCTGCGCGAGGCCACACTGTCGGGGCTCGATTCCGATCGCGCGAAGACGATCGGGAGACTGCTGCAGTATCCGCTCGACACGGCGGGCGGGATGATGGATCCCAACATCACCGCGATCCCGATCGATCTCACGGTTGCCGCGGCGATTGCTTCACTGCGCCGCGCTCAGCGCCAAACCCTCTACTACCTATACGTCACCGATCGCGAAGGGAAGCTGATCGGTGTGCTCAACATGAGGGAGCTGCTCCTGGCATCCCCGCGCGACCTGATCGAGCCTCTGATCAAACGGGAACTGGTGACCATTCCAGCGACCATGTCGCGTTATGAAGTGGCCGATCTCGTCCAGCGCCGCCGCTTCGTGGCTCTACCGGTGGTCGACTCGGATGGGCACCTGCTCGGGGTGGTGAAACCAGAAGAGATCATCGGCGCCCTGCAACAGGAAGCGTTCACGGATCTCCAGAAGATGGTGGGTGTGGGTGAGGACGAGCGCGCGCTCTCTCCCGTCTCGATGGTGGTGCGGAAACGATTGCCCTGGCTCTACGTGAACCTGGCGACCGCGTTCATCGCCTCTGCCGTGGTCGGTCTGTTCGAGGGAACGATCGAGAAGGTGACCGCTCTCGCCGTGCTCCTCCCGGTGGTTGCAGGGCAGGGGGGAAACACCGGGGCTCAATCGCTCGCCATCGTGATGCGCGGGATCGCGCTTCGCGAACTGGTGCCGGGTTCGACCCGCCGCCTGATCGAGAAGGAAGCGCTCGGGGCCCTGCTGAACGGAATCGCCATCGCCGTGGTAACCGGGGTCGCCGTCTTCTTCTGGGACGGTCGAATCGGCTTGATGATCGTGATCACGCTGGCGATGATCGTGAACATGACCGCAGCGGGCCTTGCGGGCGCGGCGATCCCGTTGGTCCTTCGCGCGATGGGGCGGGATCCCGCGCAATCCGCCTCGATTTTCCTCACCACCGTGACGGATGTAGTGGGATTCGCGGCGTTCCTCGGCTTTGCGGTGCTGTTCATGCCGTATCTCGTCTGATGACGGGTGGCCGAAGGCGAGCGTTGCATGTCGACGTCGTCACGGCTGGCGTGAAGCAAGTGGCCAGTTGGTGATTGCAATTGCATGCGACAACCACCCATCCACTGCCTGGCTGGAACCCGGTCGGCGACGCCCACCCGCTCGCGATTCTCGCGGCTTCCAGCTTCTGGCGGCGTAAATTCTGCTCGGGATGGACGATTGAGGCGACGGGGTTCGCGCGCCCCTGAGCCCAGGATTTTGTAGAGTAAGGGATCCGGTCGAGACGGCTGAGGGAGCGCGGTCATGCGGCTCTACGCCACGCAATTTGCGAAAACCAGAGCGACTCGTCCCCGAAGCGAACTCGCCTCGCCGCCCCGGACTGGCAATTTTCCGCTCTTGAAATAGGAGAGGCACCGATGCCCCGAGCAGCGAAGTGGGTCTACCCGTTCAGCGAAGTGGAGCAGGCCGAGGCACTCGCGGGCGGTGCGTGGGACAACGTTCGCGCGTTGCTCGGTGGGAAGGGTGCAAATCTCGCGGATATGTCTCGCCTGGGAGTGCCTGTCCCGCCGGGTTTCATCGTGACCACGGAGGCCTGCAACGCCTTTCTGGCGGGTGACGAGGTGTTTCCGGCGCAGATGTGGGAGCAGGAGCTGGAACAGATCGAAGCCATCGAGAGCGTCAGCGGCAAGAAGTTCGGCGCGTCGGACAATCCGCTGCTCGTGTCCTGCCGGTCCGGCTCCAAATTCTCGATGCCGGGGATGATGGATACGATCCTCAACATCGGTCTCAACGACGAAGTCGCCGCGGGCATGGTCGCCCGTAAGGGTGATTCGCGCTTCGCCTACGATCTCTATCGGCGGCTGGTTCAGATGTTCGGCTCTGTCGTACTCGGCGTTCCGGACGAGGTTTTCGGAGCCATGATCCTGGCGCACCGCGAGGCGGCGGGCGTGGCAAAGGACTCGGAGCTCTCGGGCGATGATTGGCGCATCCTGACGGAGAAGTTCAAGGGGATCGTGCGCAGCTACACGGGAACCGAGTTTCCGTCCGACCCCTACGAGCAGCTGAAGCTCGCGACCGCAGCCGTCTTCAAGTCCTGGAACA
>JAHEEJ010000332.1 GCA_024640705.1 Deltaproteobacteria bacterium | reverse complement strand
AGCCATTCGCGCCGAGATGTCGGAGATCATCGACGCACATTTTCCGGGCGAGACGATCGAGTCGTTGATGGCCCGGCTCAATACCGATCCGAAGTTCACCTTCCGGACCCGCCAGGCCGTACTCGACTATTCGCGCGCAGCGTTGGGCGCCGCCCGAGAGCGGATGTCCGAGGCCTTTGGCCGGCTCCCCAAGGCAGACGTCGAAATCAAGCCCTACCCCGCGTACCGCGAAGGCAGCGGTACGGGTGAATACCATGCCTCGTCGGAGGACGGCACGCGCCCCGGAATCTATTACATCGCGGTCGTCAACCCGGAGGGGCGTTCCATCGCGGGTCAACTCTCCGTCCTCTATCACGAAACCTATCCCGGACATCATCTACAGGGAGCCATCGCGCTGGAACTCGGCGATCGGGTGCATCCGATCGCGCGATACCTCTACAACTCGGGTTACGGCGAGGGTTGGGGGCTCTATTCCGAACGGCTCGCGGACGAACTCGGACTCTACGCGGGGCCGCTGGACCGCATCGGGATGCTCTCGGATCAGGCTGCGCGGGCGGCGCGGCTCGTCGTCGACAGCGGCATGCACACGATGGGCTGGACGCGCGAGCAGGCCGTCGACTACATGCTCGCAAACACCGCGTGGGTCCCCGGCGACATCGAATCGGAGATCGACCGCTACATCGCCTGGCCCGGGCAGGCCACCGCCTACATGCTCGGGATGCTCGAAATCAGGCGGCTGCGAGATTTTGCGGAGGAGACGCTCGGCGAGCGATTCGATCTGCGCGCCTTTCACGACCGGGTTCTCGAAAACGGCAGTGTCACGCTGCCCATGCTCGAAGAATCGATCGAGAACTGGGTCACTGCCCGATCAGAGCAGGGCTGAGCGTTTCGCTTCGACGCAGTCCCGCGGACACGAGGAGTCGAGTGACGGCATGATCTACGCAATCACACGAGAAGTCAGCCCCGCCATCGACCAATGCGAGCTGACCCATATCGACCGCGCCACGATCGACGTCGGTCTCGCGCGATCTCAGCACGCCGAGTATCGCGAGCTCCTGAGCGAACTCGGTTGCACCGTCATCCATCTCCCAGCCGAGCCCAATTTGCCGGATTCGGTCTTCGTCGAAGATACGGCGGTCGTTCTGGCCGAACTCGCCGTTCTCACCCGACCCGGAGCGGAAACCCGCGGCGCTGAAGTCGATTCCATCGCGAAAGCGCTCGCCCCCTATCGCTCGCTCGCAGCGCTGACGGAACCTGCAATGCTAGACGGCGGCGACGTCTTGTGCGTCGGTCGAACGATCTGGGTTGGATTGTCGTCTCGCACCAACCAGGCGGGGGTCGACCAACTGGCGCGGCTGGTTTCACCGCACGGCTACGTCGTCCAATCGATCAAGGTGCATGGGGTGCTCCACCTCAAGAGCGCCGTCACCGCCGTTTCCGACGATACGCTTCTCGTAAACCCGGATTGGATCAACGAGGATTTCGACGGTTTCCGTACGATCAGCGTCGATCCCAGCGAACCATTCGCCGCCAATGTGCTCCGCGTGGGAGAGCATCTCGCGGTCTCGAGCTCCTACCCGCGGACCGCCGAGCGCCTCGACGACGCCGGAATCCGGTACCATTCGGTCGCGTCTTCGGAGCTGGCCAAGGCCGAGGGCGCCCTCACCTGCTGCTCGCTGATTTTCGACGGGTGAGCGCCTTTGAAATTCGCCACTGCAGTCAGCAGTGTCGCGATGGAAGGAAATCGATCATGAGTCGATTGAAATGGAGGACCGCGATCGCGGTGTTGGGCCTGATGGTCATCGCGGGCGCTGTGGCCTGGGCACAGGGCGAAGACCGGGATTCCTGCGTCGACGCCTGCCAGCAGACCAAGGAGCGGTGCGTCGAAAGCTGCGAGATGCACGCGAATCCGGTGGAATGTGAAGAAGGTTGCCAGGATGCGGAGGAAGATTGCATCCGTGAGTGCCGGTAGATGGCGCGAACGCCGCGTCAACCCGGCTGATCGGGCAAATCCACCCCACGGATTTTGCGGTCGGCATCGTTGCGAATGAAGATCGTCGCGGTGGGTGTCCTGCCTTGGAGCACAGTGTCGGGATTCGCGCCCCTGGGAACGCGCACCAACTCGATTCCGCCGCCTTCCTTCCCGACTCGAAATGCGTGAACTCGGTATCCCCGCGCCGAGAAACGCTGAAACCAGTTGGTGAGCAACTGCGGCGCACCCGCTTGGAAGAACATCCGGTTTGGCAACCAGACCATGACCAACGGCTGAGCGCTCGTGACCTCGGCGATCACACCCTGTTGGCGCTCGCGGGCATCGGGGAACGGGCCGAAAAGCGGAAACAGGTAGATGTAACGCGTCGCCGAGGCGCGTCGCGCGTAAAAGAGAACCTCGGGTTCTGAACCGAACAGGAACACCGTGTCGTCGGCTTCCGTGATCGATTCGATTTCGCTCGCGATCGCCGGCATCGTTGCGAAGGCGTTGTGGGGGTAGATGCGCCTGATCGCCGCTTCGGAACTCAGCGTCCAGAAAAGCATCGCCGTCAGCAACAGGGGCGCCAGCGCGAGGCAGCCGACGGCTGCGACGCGCCAACGCGGCGGTTCGACTTTGCCGCACCCGCCCCAGACCGCAGCGGCCGCGAGCGCTGCGATCACGGGCAGCAGTTGCTGAAAGTAGTGGGGAAAGTAGTGGCCGCTGGCACTCACGCCCGCTGCACTGACCAGCGCCCAGCCAGCGAGGAAGAGCGCCGCAAAGCGGTTCCGGCTGCGGGCGAGCCCCACCAGCCCCAGCACGGCCAACGCCCAGGCGATGCCTTGCGAGGGCAGCATCGGAGTTCCGTAGGCGATCAGCAATTCGAGGCGTCGCGACAGCGCTAGCGCGCCCGCGTACGAAAGGTTGTGCAAGAAGGTGGCGTCGATCGCCGCAGCGAGCGCCCCGCGCAGCTGGAGCCAGCCGAGAATCGGGCCCCATACCAACGCCACGCCGAGGCCCATCCAGGTGGTGAAGACGGCGAGTCGACGCCAGCGGTCCGGCCCGCGCACCCGCAAACCGAAGGCCAACAGAAAGAACGGGACGTTCAATGCGGCGACCTGCTTGAATGCGATTGCGATCCCGATCGCGACGCCGGCCGCGAGAGACGTGACGATCGGCACCTTCGCCGAATCGATCGCACGCAGCACCAGCAGGGTTGCGACGATGATGCCGGGCAGCATGAAGAGTTCGGTATTCGCAATCGATCCGTGGATCATCGGGTCTGCCGACAAGAACGCGAGCAACAGCGCAGCCACCAAGCCCGCACCGACGCCGAGCAGCGCGCGCACGAGATGGAACAGCGCAATGCTCGAGACCGCGGAGAACACGGCCGCGAGGGCTCGAATCGCAACGACGGCGTGGTCCGCAACGCCAAGCGCCAGGCCATAGACGGCGTAGATGCCCGGAGGCTTCTGGTCGAACCAGTCGAGATAGGGCATCTCGCCGAGCTGCATACGCCAGGCGATGTACGCGTAACCGCCTTCGTCGCGCTCGAGCGGGAGATCCATCAGCGGCGCCCGAATTGCAATGACGAGCAAACCGATGGATAGCGCCAGAATGAGGTCAGTTCGTCTCGACACAACACCCGCTAGATTTGAAGACCTTTCGCGAGGCCCTGAGGACGCCGGTTCCTATCCGAATCCCAGAGGCGAGAATAGGCGATCTGGGCACGGCTTTGACCACTCGATCGCACCAAATGTCGCCGATCGACCGACCCGCCCGCCATCGCGCTCCACCCTCTTGCGACGGCGTAGGGCACGGCAACGACGACGGGGACAGGCTGGGGCCGTCGCCGGGACTGAAGTATCTTCGAAGCGCGGGATGATTTCGCATCCAGCTTGACTCGCAACCCCCGCCCACTGCAGCGGAGCCCGATCGATGAAGACCAAAACCCGCCGAGCTGGCCTGGCCGTACTCGCCACCGCGATGGCGTTCGGATGTGCTGGTCCCAAACCCATCCTCTACCCGAACGCCCACTATCAGTACGTCGGGGAGAGTGTCGCCGAGAGCGACATCGAAGGGTGTCGGGTGGCGGCCGACGCCGCGGGCGCCAATCGGGATCCCGACAAAGTCACGCGGGCCGCACGCAGCGCCGCAGCGGGCGGCGCGATTGGCGGAGCTGCCGGAGCCGCGGGTGGCGCGGTGC
>JAHEEJ010000050.1 GCA_024640705.1 Deltaproteobacteria bacterium | reverse complement strand
TCCGCCGTCTGCTTCTCTCAAAGCAGATGCAACAGCCCGGTTTGCACGCCGGTTGGAGACCCTTGTGAACCGCCAGCCGGATTTGGATCCAATCGAGCGAATCACGCAGAGAGGGTTCTAGGCTCCGAGAGGAGCCAGGCCCCATGCCGCGATGACTTCGGTTTTTGGATGATCACGAGGTCGCCGCTGTCGGGGGATTGGGATTGCTTGCGTCAAGCGGATCCGGCGCGAGTAAACCCCTCGAAAGGAACGGGTTCGAGTCCCGTCCGCCCACTCATACCGCACAGCCATCACTGGTTCTGATTTGATCGAATTGACTCGTGGGTCGTTCGACCCTGCAGTCCACGGCCGGACCGCGGAGCACTTTGTGCGGGAGTCCGAGTGATCGGTTCGATCGCCAGATCCACTCGCGGCTCAGCGGCTGCGTCGGTTGCGGATCCCGCGCTGGCCGCGGAAGAGGGGTTCGGCGTTCAACTGGACCCCCTCCTGGTAACACTTCTCCGGCGTGAGGGCCTGGATCTTGATGCTCGGAAAAGCGAGGCCGCCTGCGACCGTGCCGCTGTCGAGCGTCTCGATGGGTTTGCCGTCGATCGTCAGGTCCAGCGTCAGACGCTGCTCGTCGAGTACCGGCGCCGCTGTCTCATACAAGCCCCTGCCTCGAATCTCGACGACCTGATCGCCGCGCCGCAGCTTCCAGCGAAGATCGTCCACCTCGAACAGCCGCCAGGGGCCGGGCTGGAGCGTGGGCAGCTCGGTGAGCCGGAAGCTGCCGCTGAGATGCTCGAATAGCGCGATGGGACACATGCACGGCCCGACGATGCAGCCCTCGAGCCAGGCCGACTCCTGGTCGAGCACGTAGAACGTCGACCCGTCGGGCGCGTCCTGGGCGAGTGCCGCGGGTGCCGTTGCGAGCCCAATGGCGGCGCTGGCAACAGCGGGGATGAGGAAAACAAGATGAGCGATCTTCATTGCAAACCCCTCCAACTCTCGTTCGACGGAATGCAATTCCATTGTGAGCGCCCACCGCAATCAGTGTCAATCCGAATCATGACTCCGGTAGGTTCCGGAGCCCGCACGTTTGCTGGAAAGGCTCACCGGCGGTCCCGAAGGGATTCCTCCGGGACCGCCGGTGATCGGCGCGCTATCCGGCCTCGACCGGGATGGTGCGTGGGCGATGTTGCGAGCTCTTCGGCAGCTGGAGTTCCAGCACGCCGTTTTGCATCCTGGCCGATACACCGCTGGCATCGATGCCCTCGGAGAGCCGGAACTCCCGGTGGTAGGAGCCGATGCGGTATTCCGCGTGCAGCGGATTCCAGCTGGTGTCGGGCAGTGTCGCGAGCTGCGCGTCGAGCGTGAGGGCGCCCTGGTCGAGTCGCACGTCGATGGATTTGTCGTCGACACCCGGTAGGTCCGCGTAGATCACATAGCTGTCTTCGCGTTCGAGAATGTCGACCTCGGGTCGGAATACGGGACCCGGTCGGATGGTCTCTCCCTGTAGTTCCTGCTTCTCACGGGCTTGTAGTGCGTTGGTTTCAGCCATCTTCTCTCCTCCTTCAGCTCGCCTGCACCGAGATCTGGCGCGGTTGATCTTCGGGAGACTTCGGCAGTCGCAGCATCAAGACTCCGTTCTGGTGCACGGCCTCGACCTTGTCTGCGTCGATCAGCGCGGGCAGTTCGAACGCGCGGCGGAAGCTGCCGACCTGCCGTTCCCTGCGGTGCAGGCTGACGCCTTCCTGATTCGCATAGTCGATCTTGCGCTCGCCCTCGATGGTGACCGTCGAGCGCTCGAGCGAGACGTGAATGTCTTTGTGATCGATTCCCGGAAGTTCGGCCATCAGTACGTAGGCATCCGCAACCTCGTAGAGGTTCACGGCCGGGAACACACCCCGCCAGCTGCTCGAAGAAGTGGTTCCACCGCCGAAGCGATGGAGCACGGCATCCACCTCCTGCCGGAGCTGGTCGGCCGGCCCACCCCACGATGCCCCGGCCCAGGGTCGATAGAGACTGAACTGAGCCATCAGGTTCCTCCTTGTTCGGTTCTTCATCGGGTGTCGCCCGGCCCCAATGCCGCGACGACTTCGGGCTTCTGGATGATCACGCGGTCGGCTCTGTCAAGGGGGACTCGCCGCGCTGGCGCGCTCCGCTGGTGCGAGCAGAACGGATTTTTCCGCCCACAACTGTGTCGAAGTCGCTTTTGCGGTTTGGCTCGATGCGGGGGAGGGGAGGTCGCTTCGCAGCCCGTTGGGATTTGAACTTGTCGACGTCTCGCGAGTCCCGCGCGAGTGAACCCCTCGACGGGCGCGCCGCCGGTCAGCGTCGGTTTTCCGGTGGAGCTTGGCTCAGTCCGCTGCGATCCAGCCCTGTTCCTCGAACTTCGGGCGCAGTTCCTTGGCGATGAGGTCGGCGGTGCGCTTGCCGGACCCCTTGATGGTGTCCGAGCCGGTCGCCTCGCCGGCCACCTTCACCGCCCCACCGACGGCCAGGCCGATCGGGTTGGCGGTTGCGATGGTGACGGCCAGGGGCACGAGCAGGCCAGGCGATCCGCCTTTCGCTCCGGAATCGATTTCCCCCGATCCGAGCCGGCGCAGGCCCTGGTCGGTCATCAGGTACCCCTCGACGAAGGTCTTCAGGTCCGCGGCGCCCGATCCAAAGCCGACGATCATGCGTTTGGCGGCGCTGCCCTGTTCTAGCGAGACGAAGTAGCCCTTGATTACGAGGTCGCCGGGCCGCGGCGGCGACTGCTCGGCGGCCCGCAGTCCCGGAAGCCCCATCGCCGAGATTTCCGCGGCCAGCTGCTTCGCGACTTCGGCACCGAGCTTGCGACCGACTTCGGCCTGTTCCTCTGTCGGTGGTGTGCTCGATTCGTAAATCTGGTCCGCGATGGAGGAGTCGGGCGGAATGTCATCGGGTGTCGACCCGAAGTCGTAGACGAGGATGCGATCGGGGCGGGCGATTCTTTCGTCGCCCATTTCGGACCGGCGCTCGATCACCTGGGTCGAAGAGCACCCAGCCAGAAAGAGCAGCGCCAGCATGAAACTAGGAAAACGGGGGATCGAATTCATGGCAGACTCCTCGGGTCAAAAATCGACGGCATGCATCTTACCGCACGTCGGTCTCCAAGTCGCCGCTTGGTCCAACGAAATCTCGCTTGGCGCCCTCTTCAAGTAGAATGCGCAGAGCCTCCGCGCGGTCGCAGGCCTGCTTTGCAACCGACCGAAAGCGGTGTGCCCCGCGAGATCGAATGATAGAATGCGCCTTGCGGCCTGTTCGGGTCGGCGAAGGCTGGAGGCACGGCGGTGTGGAAGCGCGGCTGGACCAGCATCCATTCACTTGAACATCGAGGCAGACGATCATGACGGCAGACATGCGCGCCAACCTGCGGAGACTCTGCAATGCGCGTCTCGCGCCCCTCGCGGCGGTTGCGTTCGCTGCAGCAACGCTGCTGCCGATTGCAATGTCCGCCACGGCCGCAGAGACCACCGGCGAACCGGGTTCCCCGAGTGCCACCACGACGATCAGTGGAAAACGGCTACCGGCCCCCGATCCGAAATTTGGCGGCGTGATCGAGAATGACGCGCTGCAATCCAAGGCGTGGTGGGCGCCGCGCGTCGTGCCGCCCAGGAAGGCTCCGAACATCCTGCTCATCATGACCGACGATGCGGGATTCGGCGTGCCCAGCACCTCCGGCGGAGTCATCCCGACACCGACGATGGATCGCATCGCAAATGAGGGCCTGCGCTACAACAACATCCACTCCACCGCGCTGTGTTCGCCGACGCGCGCTGCGTTGATTACCGGGCGCAACCACCATTCTGCCGGTTTCGGAGTGATCTCGGAGCAGGCGACCGGATTCCCCGGTTACAACAGCATCATCCCCAAGGACAAGGCGACGATTGGCCGCATCCTGTTGGAGAACGGTTACGCGACATCGTGGTTCGGCAAGGACCACAACACGCCGGCCTTCGCCGCGAGTCAGGTCGGGCCGTTCGATCGATGGCCCACCGGTATGGGCTTCGAGTACTTCTACGGGTTCGTCGGCGGCGACGCGAACCAGTGGCAGCCCAACTTGTTCCGCAACACCACGCAGATCTATCCCTTCGAAGGCAAGCCGGACTGGAACCTGGTCACCGGAATGGCCGACGAAGCCATCGACTATCTGACCCGCCTCAACCAGATCGATCCGAGCAAACCGTTCTTTCTGCATTACGTTCCCGGAGCCACCCACGCGCCCCACCACCCAACCCAGGAGTGGGTCGACAAGATCCACGCGATGCACCTCTTCGACGATGGCTGGAACAAGCTGCGGGAAAGGATCTTCGAGAATCAGAAGCGGCTCGGCGTGATCCCGGCGGATACCCAGCTGGAGCCATGGCCGGCGGAAGTCATCAAGAACTGGGACGATTGCACGCCTGAGGAGAAGAAGCTCTTCATCAAACAGGCCGAGGTCTTCGCCGCCTACGTGGCCTACAACGACCACGAAATCGGCCGCCTGATTCAGGCCGTCGAGGACATGGGCAAGCTCGAAGACACCCTCGTCATCTACATCAACGGCGACAACGGAACCAGCGCCGAAGGCGGCCCGCTCGGCACACCCAACGAAGTCGCGTTCTTCAACGGCCTCAACATGATTCCCGCTGCCGAGCAGCTGAAATGGTATGACGTTTGGGGTACCGAGCAGACCTACAATCACATGTCGGCGGGATGGTCCTGGGCCTTTGATACGCCGTTCACCTGGTACAAGCAGAACGCCTCGAAACTCGGCGGTGTCCGTCAGTCGATGGCCGTCTCCTGGCCGAGCCAGATCAAGGACAAGGGCGGCCTCCGCGAGCAGTTCATGCACGTCGTCGACGTGGTGCCGACCATTCTCGAGGTGACCGGTATCCCGGCACCCGAGACGGTGGACGGCATCGAGCAGGCGCCGATCGAAGGTACGAGCTTCGCCTACACGTTCGACGCGAAGAACGCCGCGGAGCCATCGCGGCACGTGACCCAGTATTTCGAGATGATGGGCCAGTGGGCGTTGTATCACGAGGGCTGGCTGTTGAGCACCAAGGTGAACCGCGCGCCGTGGGAGGCCTTCGGCGCAGCCAACCCCGACCCGCTCAACAACCAGGTGCTCGAACTCTACGACCTGAACAAGGACTTCAGCCAATCCCAGAACATCGCCGACAAGCATCCGGACAAGGTGAAAGCGATGAAGAAGTTGTTCATCGAAGAGGCGAAGAAGTATCAGGTCTTCCCGATGGACGCGTCGGTGGCTGCCCGGATCGTCGCGCCGCGCCCGAACATCACCGCGGGCCGCACGGAGTTCGTCTACACCCGGCCGATGGTCGGCCTGCCGCAGGGCGATTCTCCGATGTTGCTCAACAGCTCCTACACCATCAGCGCAGACATCGAAGTTCCGCAGGGTGGCGCGGAGGGCATGATCCTGACCTCCGGCGGACGTTTTGCAGGCTACGGCTTCTATCTGCTCGAGGGCAAGCCGGTGTTTCTCTGGAATCTGGTGAACCTGAATCGGATCAAGTGGGAAGGCCCCGACGCGCTCACACCCGGCAAACACGTCGTCGAGTTCGACTTCGAGTATGACGGCCTCGGCGCGGGCACACTCGCTTACAACAACATGAGCGGACTGGGTCGTCCCGGTACCGGCACGCTCAAGGTGGACGGCAGCGTAGTCGCCACGAAGAAGATGGAGAAGACCCTGCCCATGATCCTGCAGTGGGACGAGAGCTTCGACGTCGGGTCCGACACGCTGACAGGTGTCAACGATGCCGATTACCAGCCGCCGTTCGCCCTCACCGCGAAGCTCAACAAGTTGACGATCAAGCTGGACCGTCCGAAGCTCTCGCCCGAGGACATCGAGAAGCTCGAGGCCGCGCAGCGGAACAACAAGAGTAGCGAGTAGGGTCTTTGGGATCGTGAGATGCGGACCGCATCGTCGGCGATGTGGCCTGACCTGTAAAGCTGACGAACGTTGAATCGGGCTTCAGCCGGGAGCGCGCATCGATCCCCTGGAAGGCGCTGCATCCATCGCGCACCGCCGCTTTGATCTTCGACTCCGTCTCGTGCCGTCGGCGTGAAGTCGATCGAACGCGCAAACTCAACCGAGGGCGGCGACCAGTGCGTCGACGTCGGATTCATCGTTGTAGGGCGCCAGTGAAACCCGGATTCGCCCGCCGCGAGTGCTGCACACGACTTTGGCTTTCTGCAATGCGTCTTGGGTGGCTCTCAATTCCCTGTCCGGCCGCATCAGCGAGAGGATGTGGGGCGATGCTGCGGGATCGGAAAGTTCGCGGAACGGCTGCCATCCGCATTGGCTCGACTTCTCGAGCAGCCTTTCGGCCAGGCTGCGCGCGTGGGCCTCGATGTTCGTTTCCCCCAGACTCAACAGCGGATCCAAGGCCGCGGTCAGCCCAGCCATCGATACGTAGGACATCGTCGACTGCGTGTAGCGGCGCGCGTTGTCGGCCAGCAGAACCTGTGTTGCATCGAAATCAAACGGATCGGGTGCGCCCATCCAGCCGGGCAGCGGAGGCATGCGCTCCAGCAAAGAGGGAGCCATCACGGCCAACGCGACGCCCCCGTGGCCGCCGAGCCATTTGTATCCGCTCGATACGACGACGTCCGCATTCCAGTTGGCGGCGTCGATCGCGAGCGCCCCTGCGGCCTGGGTCGCATCGACGATCAGCCGCGCCCCCACTTGTTTCGCCGCTCGCTGCAGGCGGACCACGTCGATCCGGCTCCCGGTCGCGTATTGGACCCAGCTGACGGCGACGATTGCCGTCTGTCGATCGAGCGCTGCAATCAGATCGGCCGTCAAGTCCGTTGCCGGATCGTCCTCGACGAACTGCACGTGGCAGTCGCCGCCGGCCGCCACGCGCAGCCAGGGGCGCGTGACCGCTGGGAAGTCGGTCGCCACCGCCAGGATCTTGCGACCGGCGATCGGTGGGATGAGCAGCGGGATCTGACCGAGCATCTCGCTCGCGCTCGAGAGGATCGCGATCCGGTCGGTGTCCGCGCGGAACAGCCGGGCGGCGCGCTCCCGGAGTTGCTCGAAATAACGCACTTCATCCGCATCCGACATCCGCAAATTGCCGTGGCGGGCGACGTCGTCCACGAATCGGTGCATCGCCTCGACGGTCGGCTGCCCCAGCAAGCCGAGTGAGGCCTGGTTCAAGTAGACGCATTCCGTCAGGCTCGTGTAATGCGCGCGCGGAAGCAGTGCGGTCATCGTCTGGCGGTGCCTCCGAGCTTCATTGCGGATCGCGTTTCGCAAAGCGCACGTTCCACTCCCAGTCGAACCAGATGCCATACCCCGAAACGGCGCCGTTGGCATCGCGCGCGAATTCGACGCGCATCCCGTTGGATGTGAACTGATCCTTCAGCGTCGGCTGCAGCAGGTTCTTGGGTGACCGGCGGTACTCCAGGTAGAGTCGGCCATCATCGAGGTAGATGCGGTTCGCGACCTCGAGCTCTTCGCTGTCATAGGTTCCCGTGTATGCCCGAAGCTCTTCGAGTGAAGGCGCGTACAGGTCGATTCGTTCGAAGTTCAGCGGAACTTCGCCGGGCTCCAGGAGTTGAAAGCGCTGCGGCTCTGCGCGCTTCTCTGGGTCGAAGACCAGATCGGTTGGGAGTCCCACGTCCCGATCGGCCGAACGAAACGCACGCCGATCGATCGGTGCATACGCCGACGCGCCCCAGCCCTGATCGACGAGCAACCCGGGGCCACCCGCCGTGACCCTCGCGACGGCGTGCGTCACGGGTTCTCGATACACGCCCTCCAGCGCAACCAGCTCGGCTGCGGGTGCAGCCGGGTCGCCCTCGCGAGGCGCGACGACGACGGGTCGCCTGGGCGCGGATTCGAACTGGTCTGCGAGATAGAGGTCCGCGATCCGCAGCGCCAACGCCGTCGGATTCGCGGACTCATCGTTGCAGAGACAGATGACCGAGAAGCGCTGCTCGGGAAAGCGCAGCAGTTGGGCCTTGAATCCCACCCACGAGCCACTGTGTGCCACGAAGCGCAGCCCGCCGTAGGCTCCGATCTCCAGCCCGGCCGCATAGCGCATGCTTCGCCCGTCGTTGAGCACGAGGGTCTCGTGTTGAGACGCGGCCACCTCTTTCCCGCCGACCTTCTGGTGATCGAAGTTCTGATCCCAGCGGTAGAGATCTCTCACCGTGGTGAACACACTGCCGTCGCCCACCAGGTCGTAGTGGGATTCTGCAATGCGAAACCCGCCGTCTTCGAGCGGTGCGTAGCCGCTCGCGCGATGCGCGACGATCTCGTTGTGGTCGTCTCGAATCAGCGAGTCGCGCATGTCCAGCGGGCGAAAGATTCGCTCGTCGACGAACTGCCGAAGCGTCTTGCCGCTCACCCGCTCGACGATCTCGCCCAGCAGCAGGTATCCGGAGTTGCTGTAGAGGTAGCGCTCGCCCGGTGCAAAGTTGAGTGCCTTCTGGCGCGCCAGGAGTTCCAGGATCTCCTGCTCGACATACGTATCCTCGTACGCGATGCCCAGCAAGGTGGTGATGCCCTCGTAATCGCGGATGCCGCTCGCATGCTGCATGAGGTGGCGGATCGAAATGGGATGGCCGTAGTCCGGCATCTCGGGGAGGTATTTGCGGATGTCATCATCCAGCGAAAGCGCGCCGTCCTGCTCGAGCAGTAGCGCGCTCATCGCCGTGAACTGCTTGGAGACCGACGCGATCCGAAAGACGGTCGTGGAATCGATCGGAATGCCGTGTTCGAGGTTCGCCATTCCATAGCCGCGCTCGTAGATCAGGCGGCCATCCCGGACGATCCCGAGTGAACAACCCGGAGAATCGTTCCGGTCCCAGCGCTCGAACAGCGCATCGACCTGGTGCGTCTTCTGATCTCCGGAGTCCGCGCCGATCAAGAGGCTGACCGAGGCTGCGAGAGCCAGTGTGCTGCGAGTCGTGGCGAGCCAACGCATGAGTCCTCCAGCGCTTGGGAACGGACTCTAAGCCAACTCCGCGGACGATGCGCGCCGGCGCGGGCCGGGATTCTTGGGCGTGGGCGTTGCGCAGAAATCGCCGAATCCCGGCCCGTACCCAAGTGGCCGCGCGCGGTCACCGGCTGGCGAAAGAGCGAAACCCGGATTCGGTAAAATCGAGAGATCGCGTTGGACAGGAGGACCCACCTTGATCGAATTGCGCGAGGATCCGTCTGCGAAATTTCTGGTGCTCGAGGTCCACGGAAAGCTCGAGCACGCCGACTACGAGAAGCTCATCCCCCGCCTCGAAGCCTGGCTCGCGGACCACGGCAACATCCGTTGTCTGGTCGACATGCGGGAGTTCCACGGAGTCGAGCTGCGGGCCATCTGGGATGAGCTGCGGTTCGACGTCCGGCACGCGAGCGAAATGGAGCGCTGCGGCGTGTTGGGAAACCGGCGCTGGGAAGCCTGGATGACGCAGCTATCGAAGGCGCTGTTCCGCTCTGCGGAGATCCGGTATTTCCACGAAGGCGAGTCTGAGCTGGCGCTCGAGTGGCTCCGCGAGGAAGCCTGACAGCCTCGGCCGACTTTCGCGTCAACCATCCTCCTGGCGGCGCGACCGGCCGTCGCCCCGCCAGGCGACGAAGGCCGTCGAAGTCCCGGCGAGCGCCCAGACGATCATGGCGCCGGTCGGCAGATCGAAGAGTGCGGAGAGTAGGATGCCCAACCCGTATCCCAACGTCCCGACTCCGAATGCCAGGGCCAACCCCGAACGCAGAGGCATCGCGCGAGTTGCAATGGCCGGAATGATCAGACTGGCAAAGACCAGGTACACCCCAACGAGTTGGACGGACGCCGTCACCGTCAGTGCGAAGAGCAGATAGAAACCGTGCCGCCCCAGTCGCTTGCGAAGGCCGAACCACATCGCCAATACAGCGGCATACAGAAGCGCAACCGGCACGAGCGAGGACAGATTGACCCAGAGGATTTGACCCACCAGCAAATCCTTGAGTTGCTCTCCTCCGTGCGGATCATCGGCCAGCAGCAGGATCCCTCCCGTTGCGGCGAGCACGAAGACCACGCCGATGACGGCTTCCTGCACTTCGGGGAAGCGCTTCTCGAGCCAGCTCAGCAACAGCGCGCCCGAGATCGCGGCGGTGCCGGCCGCGATTTCGGCGCCGTAGCCCGCGAGTTCGAGATCCATGCGGTGGGCCGCGATGACACCGAGGCCGGCGATCTGCGCGACTGCCAGGTCGATGAAGATGATGCCGCGCGCGAGCACTTCGCGGCCCATCGGAACGTGGGTCGAGAGCACGAGAAGCCCGGCGAGCATGGCCGGGCCGAGGATCGAGAGGTCGAGCGCGTCGAAGTTCACGGCTTGCGTGCCTCCAGCAGGCGATCGAGCATGTCGTCGAACATCGAGTACAGGTCCTTGGCGCCCGGGGTGGCGCCGACCGCGTGCGGTATGACGACTGCCGGAATGCCGGAGCGCTCCGACAGCCACTCGGAGGGGCGCTCGGACTGGTAGCTGGCTCGCACGATCACTTCCACCTTCTGCTCTGCGAGCCCAGCCAGCAGGTCGGCGAGGTGCCCGGCGGTGGGAGGAATGCCGGGTTTGTCTTCGAGCTGCCCGACGACATCGAGCCCGAGCCAGTGTGTCATGTACACCCACGCGAGGTGGTGGGTGATGATCTTCATTCCGCGCAGCGGCGCGCCTCGCGTCTCCCAGCCCGCGATGGCCTTCTCCCAGCGAGGGGCGAATTCGGCGTAGCGCTGGCGGTAGAATTCCGCCTCTTCCGGGTCGATTTGCTGGAGCCTTCGAGCCAGCTCCGCGGCGACGCGCGCGATGTTGTGCGGATCGGTCTGCGTGTGCGGATTTCCGTATGGATGGATATCGCCCCCGGCGCGGTCGACGCTCGACGGAACGCCGAGCATCGGCACGATCTTCGACACGTCGATGTGACCGGGCTGGCCGGGCTGCACCCGCGCGTTGCTCGCCTTGCGTAGCAGGGCCGGCAGCCAGCCGATCTCGAGGTCGGCGCCGCTGCAGATCAAGAGGTCCGCGCGGCGGAGCTTCGAGATCAAGCTCGGCCTGGCCTGGATGTAGTGCACGTCCTGGTGTGCGGAAGTCGCGCTGTTCACCTCGACCCGAGAACCGCCGATCTCTTCCGCAAGCGCCGCCCACTCGGGCTCGCAGCTGAAAATGCGCAGCTTTGCGTGCGCGGGCGAAGCCTCGAAGACGACCGCAGCTCCGGCCAGGATCGAAACCAGCGGCAGCAGCGTGGCGATTCGCATGAGAAATCCCCTTTCACTCAAAACGTGTGAGCGCCGTGCGAGCCGAGGCTCATGATGTACTGCAAATAGACCAGGGAGTCGTCGCCGAGTCCGCCGGACGCAAAGCTGTACTGCAGGCGGAGCCGGCTGGACTCGCTGTTCGAAAAATCGACCATCGCGCTGACTCGGCGCGGCGAGGAGCCATCCCAGCCGAGGGCGCCAGGCAGCGGCCCGGTCACGCGATCATCGCTCCACAGCTCCCCATAACGCGCACCGACCCGCCAGCGGGGCATGAACTGGTAGACACCCTGGACGTAGAAGCCGTCCTGGTCACTGCGATAGCGACCGGCGGATGCGCCCGACGTGAGCGGCCCGCTCTCGTGACGATGCATGTACTCGGCCTGGAACGTGAAGTTGCGCTCGCGGAAGTTGCCGAGCGGCGCCCACTTCCAGACGAAGTCGGCGACGACGAGATCACTCGACCCGTCGAAGGAGAACGTGCCCTGGTTGCCAAACTCGCTTTTGCGCCCATCAGAATCCGCTCGGAGGTAGGACACACCGGCCTTCCAGCTGTTGCTTTCGTCGAGGTCACCCCCGAACTTCGCAAAGACCGACGTGCTGCCGAAGCCATTGTTCTCGGCGCCGGCTGCGGGGTACGCGTCGCCGCGAAAGACCTCGGCGCCGATTTCGAGATACAGATCGGTGGGTGCGACCCAGTTGATCTGCAGGCCCGCGTCGGACAGCGCGCCATCCAACATCGCCTCGTACACCAGAGGGGCGTCGACGAAATCCCAGTTATGGGAGTGTCGTTCGTTGTGATAGCCGATCGCCGACCGGAATTTCCCGCCCTTGACGCCGAGGCCGAACGGCAGCGACAGCGTCGAGAAGTAGGCCTCCTCGACCCCAATCTCATCCTGATCGAAGCTCACGTCGAAGAAGCCGTAGAACTTGTCGTCGATGTTTGCGCTGAACACCACCTCCGACTCGCCGAGTGAGATGCCTTTGGGGCCTCGATCCGTTTCCCCGCCAAGCGGATAGCCCGGGATGCCTCGATCGCCATCTCCGCCATCCGAAAAATACGTGGCCCGCCCCTGCAAAATGACACCGATCGACGGATTGAAGACCTGCGCGAACCGCGCGAAAGCGTTTGCCTGTCCCGTCGCGGGCTCTGGGCGGGCTGCGGTGTCTGGCGCAGAAGCGCTTCGGGTTGCGTCGGCGGCCACTGACGGCAGCCCCGATGCAGCGATGTATTCGTTCTCGGCGTTCGCGGTCGCGCCCCCGCTGGCCAGCAATTCGGCGGCCTCCAGGCGCTCCTCGAGCGCGCGCAGACGCTCTTCGTAGTGTCGTTTCATGGCCTCGACCTCGCTTCTCAGCGCCGACAACTCTGAATCCTCGGTCGAAGTTGCGGATGTCGCTTGCGACGCGAGCCCCAGGCTCGCAGCAAGGACCCACCCGAACACGCGTGTGTAGGTCTGCATGATCGTTCTCCCTGATTCGCCGGGTAGCGACCCGAGCGAGCCCGATGATCAACCCACTCGGCGGTATTGGAATGCTCGTCCGACGGTCCTTGCAAACCGGATCGCATCACTCGCGTAGCGCAGGTTCGACGCGTGCGGTCCGATGGGACTGCGCGATCGGCGCGCCGTGCGAGATCGCACGGCAGTCGGCTGTGCGAACCTCAGACGATGGTGACGATGAGAGGGGCGAGCGGAGGGGCTCGCGCGAAGGTGGTGCCGTCCAGAAATCTCGTCGGAGGCAATGGAGGGCTGTTGAACCCCGCAATCCATGTGACTGTCTGTCCACACGCGGTGGGCAGGGTTGTGGGCACGCCCGCGGCGTGTCCGCCGAAGGAGCAGATCGCACAATGCTGCGGAGCGTCCTTGAGTGGCGAATCGGACAGGTGCGAGGTGGTGTGCGCCACAGCGAGGAGTTGCGTGAGTAGAATCAGGATCGCGAGCGGTATGAAACCGGTGCAGAGGCTACGCGGCGTGGTGCTCGATCTTCTCGGCGGTGTTCGTGTCGGCCCCGGTTTCGCGCTTTCGCGTCTCATGTCCTGACTCGTTTTTCGAGTTTCGAGGGGAAGAACGCCGCCCAAAGGCTACCGCTCGGCTCGACCCTCGCAACTGAACGTCGCCCACGCTCCGGCTCGCGGGCGCGAAGCCTGGACGAGAGGCGTGCGCGGCCTTTCGAGCCAGCCGCTCCACCATCTCGAACCCGATCCACGCGGTCTCATTCAGCGTATCTTTCTGTTGATCTGAGCCCTTAGCTCCACATCCTCAAGTGCTCGGCTCGTGCCCCCGATAGCTCAGGGCGATTCTCTGCGATTACGCTCGCTCTGTTCAAGGCGGAAATATCGAGGGAGGGGCGAATGGAAGACGCGGTCTATTACGCGAGCGAAGCCATCATCACCGTCGCCTTCCTCTGTGTCGCGGCCCGTCTCCTCGGTCGCAGCCTTCGAACCCACGCGACTCCCGAGCGGCTGCTCGGCGTGAGTTTCTTGCTCTGGGGCCTGAATTACCCGCTCTACGACATCCCCGAAGCACTTCACGTCGACGAACTCGTGCTCGCACCGTTTGCAAACGCGTCGCGCATCAGCTGGCAGATCGGTACGGCGATCATGGCGCTGTTCGTGAAGCAGACCTTCCGGAAATCCGATCCGCGCGCGACGTGGATCGTGGTGGGCGTGGCGGCGCTGCTGGTGACCGGCGGACTCGGCTCCGTCTGGGTCGGTGACTACGGGGGCGATTTTCCGCTCAGCAATCCGTGGTGGTGGCTCGAGAGGGCTGGATCCGTGATTCCGATGGTCTGGATCTCGATGGAGGCGTCGGTCTACTACCTCAAGGTTCGGCAGCATCGCTGGCTCGGCGAAGGGGACGCGTTGCTATGCAACCGCATGGGCCTCTGGTGCCTCGTGGGAGTCTGTTGGGTGGCGGTGGAGTGCGTGTACACCGCGCAGTACGTCATCTATGAATTGACCCAGCGGTGGCTCGCATCGTTGAGCTTCACGCTGGCCCTGCTCGAACTCAGTGGGGTCGCGATGATCTGGCTGGTCTTCTATCCCCCCGAAGCCTACCGTCGCCGGTTCGACCGGGTGGCGACCCCTCACGCGCGCGCCGTCTGAGCTAATTACTCACCAGAGCAGAGCACCGATTCGCCGTTTGCCATTGCGGCGATTGCGCCGGTGTTCTCTGCGCTGGGGGTGTCGGGTGAACGAGCAACGCGAAATTGCGGACATCGTCGAGGCGCTGGGTCTCGCGCCGAGCGGCGAACTCGTCGCGATCGTCGGCGGCGGGGGCAAGAGCAGCCTGATGTTCGCGCTCGCCGAGCGGCTTCCGGGCCGCGGTGTGATGACGACGACGACGCGAATCTTCGCGGAGCAGATGAGCCTGGCTGCGGAGGTCTGCACGCTCGATGACGCGAACTGGCGGGCACGGCTCGATGGTGTCGAATCGGCCTTGCTCGTGGTCGGGCACGTCGAGGGGGAACGCGCGATGGGGGTGCCGCCCGAACTGCCCGCGGAGATGCTCGCGCATTCGCGCATCGACTGGGTGGTCGTCGAAGCCGACGGATCGCGGATGCTGCCCGTCAAGGCGCCCGCGTCGCACGAACCCGTGGTTCCGATCGGCACGACGCTGCTCGTCCCGGTCGTCGGGATCGACGCGCTCTCGAAGCCAATCGCCGCGATCGCACATCGGCCCGAGCGGGTGTGTGCGATTACGGGGCTCGCCGAGACAGACAGCTTGACGCCCGCTTCGCTCGCAACACTGCTGACTTCCCCCGACGGCGGATTGAAGAACGCGCCCTCCGCGGGACGCGCAGCGGTCTTGATCAACAAGGTGGAATCCGCGGCTGAGGTTGCGCTCGCCCGAGAAGCCGCGGAGGCGATTCTTCGCGCGCCCTCGGTCGAGCGGGTGGTGATCGGCGCGCTGCGCGGCGACGCTGCGAAGGGTTGGCTGGTCTGTACGCGCTGAGTGTTTGCAGCCGCGCGGTGCGCCGCCTTTCGCCTCAGGCGTCTTGTTCGCCCGCGATGAAGGCTTCGAGCATCTCGTAGGCTTCGGTGTCCGGAAACTGCTCGGGCGGGTGTTTCATGAAGTAGGCGGACGCAGAGCGGATCACACCGCCCTGTCCACGCTCGCTGGCGAGCTTCGCACA